>CAZNER010000013.1:0-35986 GCA_964572065.1 uncultured Candidatus Saccharibacteria bacterium | reverse complement strand
AGACTTTTCGAGTTCTAATTAGCTCACCAGATATCTATTTTAAAAGAAAAAAGATATTGGGATAACAAATATGATAAGAAACGAATAGAAGCAATTATTAATTCAATTAATTACTAATCTCAATTTAAAACTTTTAAATCTATAGAATAAAATTACTCAATTCCACACTTTTATGATAAAATTAATATCTATAGATATATATGGCAAGAATATCAAAAAACAAAAAAGAATATATTATTAAACAACCACCAGTTGTTACTATGCTCGGGCATGTAGACCATGGTAAAACCTCTATATTAGACGCAATTAGAGGCACCAAAGTACAATCATGCGAAGCTGGAGGAATAACTCAAAGCGTCCGAGCACACCAGATAACACATAAAACAAAAAATAACGAAGAATATAAAATTACTTTTATAGATACACCTGGTCACAAAGCCTTCAGTCAGATGAGATCAAGGGGTGCAAAAGTTACAGACATTGTTGTACTTGTTGTTGCAGCTAATGATGGTGTTCAGCCTCAAACGATTGAAGCCATTGAATTTGCACATGAATCTAAAGTCCCAATTATAGTAGCTTTAAATAAAATTGACCTAAAAGACACTAATAAAAGTAAAGCAATAAGAGAATTATCAGATAATGGGGTTCAAGTTGAAAAACTTGGTGGAGATATAATATGCATTGAAACTTCCGCAAAGACACAAAAAGGTCTTGATGAATTGCTTGATGCAATACTTCTTACAGCTGAAATAAACATTACAAAGGAAACTAAACCAACTAAGGGTAAGGCTGAAGCTGTTGTGATTGAATCAACTACTGATAAATCACTAGGTATCATAAGCTTTTGCCTGATAAAAAGCGGTAATATAAATACAAGAGATTTTGCTCTTTGGGACAACAACCAATCAAGAATAAGAGCCTTTAAAGATGAAAACTTTTGCAATAAGAAAACAGCTTCTACATCAGAACCAGTCTGGATTACTGGATTTGATGAAGAAATTCCAATTGGTGAAACTATTCATTTTTATGAAAAAGCAGAAGATATAAAAAAAGAAAATAAAGACGAAAAACCTAAACAAAAGAAAGAACCCAAAGAGACTACAAAAGAAAATGAAGATACAGAAGAGCTTGATGAAGATACGCTAGTTAAGCTACTTGGAGAAAATGATAAGAATGATTTCACAGAATTGAAAATAATATTAAAGTCAGAAAGCCAAGGTACTCTTGAAGCTGCAATTAAAGAATTAAAGAAACTTTCTACTAATGAAGTAAAAATTAAAATAATTAATTCAAGTACTGGAGATATAAGTGAGGATGATATTTTTAAAGCAAAAGATTCTGATGGAATAGTTATTGGATTCAAATCATACTTACCCAAGAAAAATGCGAAAATTGCACGAATAGAAAAAGTTCTTGTAAGGAACTATGAAATAATTTATGAGTTACTTGAGGAAATTGCAGAAGTTCTAGAAAGCATGAAAGATCCTGAAGAAAAAGAAGTTGAAGTAGCTCGTACAAAAATCAAAAAAGTTTTCGAATTATCAGATGGCACTAAAATAGCTGGTTGTGAAGTTATTAATGGAACAGTTGTTAAAGGCTATCAATGCTTCGTTGAAAGACCATCATTAAAAAAAGACAATAGATTAGGAGAATCAAAAATTGTATCCTTAAGAAATAAAAAAGAAGAAGTAAGAGAATCCGAGAAAAATACTGAGTGCGGTATTCAGCTTGATCCAGAAATTAATATAGAAAAAAATGATGAAATAGTGTGTTTTAAGATTGAGAAATCATAAAATAATATCTAAACTTGACTTTGCATTAAATATCGTGAAATAATTAATTTAGTTAATATCCCTGCCCCAATAATTAATTTTCTATAAGTGAAAGACCTAATTCTATCATCAAACAAAATATTAATACTTATACCTGAAGATCTTACTCCTGATATAATAGCTGCTATATCAGGTTTATCTAGTATAATAAAAAATTTTAATGATAAAAAAGTTAAGATTGGTTCATCAAATCCTATTCCAAAAGAATTTACTAATATTTGGGAAATTCCAGAGATAGATGTAATATCGGAATTCTCTAAAAAAGAAATTGTTCTTAGTTTAAACAGAAAAAATGGAGTAGTAAAATCTGTACGATGGAGAGAAAATGAAAATAAAATCCAATTTATTATTACCCCAGATAATAGTAAATTCGAATACGATGATGTTGATTTAGAAACTACAGGAGATGAATTCGATTTAGTAATAACAATAGGATGCAAACAGTTAGATTTATGTGGGAAATTATATTTTAATAACAAGTCCTATTTTGATAATGTAAAAAAAGTCAATATAGACATCGATAAATCTAATACTAAATATGGAGAAATAAATAAGATAGGAGATGAACAATCTTTATCAGACTGGATATTAAAAATTGCAGAAGAAGATGAACTTCCCCTCACTCAAAATGCTACAGAATCTCTATTCAAAGGTATATTTTTATCAAATGAAGGATTCAGAAAGAACAAAAACTTTAAAAAAGCTCTAAAAAAGTTTTCTTCAAATCAAGGTAATCTAACTTCAGCCATCTCTCAACTATACAACACACTAACAATTGCTGAACTTCGTTATATTGGTAAGATAATCTCAAATATGAAAATCGACTCAGATGGACTGATAAGATCCAAAATTAGTAATAATGAAATTCAGGGTGTAGATCAAAATAAAATTCTATATCCTGAAATAAATATAATTTCTAGAGTCAAAGATTATAAAGTTGCAATGGTCTTTTCAGAATTTGAAAAAGACAACACTGTAATCCACATATATTCGAAAGACAAAAATTATAATATTTTCGATACATATTCAGACTATTCCCCAATTGGAAATTCCAGAAGGATTACACTCAATATCCGAGGTAATATTGACGACATTGAACAGGAAATAATAAATAAAATGAGAGGTACGAATACAAACAACTCAATTAAAAAGGAAAGTACCAAACCTATCGATGGAGATAATCAAAATAAAATTAATGAAAAGAAAAGTAAAAATTCTCCAGAACCTCTTTCAAAAGCTAGTTCATTGCCGCATCCGACTGAATCACCTATGGATAATACCTATCCTCAGTATAATCAAATATCTCCAATTAAACCTAAGTCTCCTTCAATACCGAATATGAATCCTATATACCCATCTCAACCCCTACCACCAGCTCAATAAATATTTACCTATTTATCTTTCTTATCTAACTTCGACAAAAATTCCTCTGGATCTGAAACTAAAACCTTCCTAGGTTTACTTCCTTTTTGCTCATCCACTATTCCAAACTTATGTAACTCATCCAATAATCTTGCAGCCCTATTATAACCAATACTTAACTTCCTCTGTAACAAAGAAGCAGATCCTTTCCTAGCATTACACACAATTCTTAATGCATCAGCAAAATACTCATCTTCAGAATACTTGACAGATTGTATCTCAGACCTACTTGCTCCAGGCTTAGCCTGTCTTCTAGTTATATCATTTTCATAATGTAGCTCTTTTGCTTGAGATTTAATAAATTTAACAACTCTTCTTACCTCATTTTGTGAGACCCAAACTCCTTGCACTCTATATGGTTTAGCCTTATCCGGCTCTTTAAACAACATATCTCCTCTACCTAGTAAAGTTTCTGCACCTGATTGGTCTAAAATAACTCTTGAATCAACCTGAGTAGCAACACTCATACCAACTCTTCCTGGAATATTTGCTTTAATTAAACCCGTAATCACATCAACTGATGGTCTCTGAGTAGCAAGGACTAAGTGAATACCAGTAGCTCTTGCTTTTTGAGCCAACTTTACAACCGCTGTCTCCGTTTCGGCTCCGCTTGACAACATTAAATCAGCCATCTCATCAATTATGATTATAATATAAGGCATCGCTGGAAATCCCATTTTTTCATTATACATAACAACATTCCTTACATGACTATGCTTAAAAATTGTATATCTCTTTTCCATCTCAAGTATTGCCCACTTTAGTGAATTCAAAACCTTCTGCATATCTGTAATTACAGGAGTCAACAAATGAGGTACACCATTATAATCCGATAATTCTACCTGCTTTGGATCCACCATTATCATACGTACCTCATCAGGCGTTCTCTTCATGAGCAAACTAATAATAAACGCATTAGTAAGTACCGATTTACCAGAACCAGTTGCTCCTGCTACTAAAAGATGAGGCATTTTCTGTAAATTCGTAACAATGTTTTTACCATCAATTCTCTTCCCCACACATACAGGCAACTCCATATGATTACTTTTCATTTCATGAGACTCAATTAAATCTCTAATATAAACTGTCTCTTTACTTTCATTTGGTATCTCAATTCCTATATAACTAGTTCCAGGAATTGGTGCTTCTATTCTTACAGCTCCAGTAGGTGCTGCAAGTGCAAGAGCTAAATCTGTCTTCAGATTAGAAATTCTTGCGACTTTTGTACCTAATGCAATATTCAAAGCATATTGAGTTACAGTCGGACCTACCATTACATCCACAACTCTAGCTTTTACACCAAAACTTTTTAAAGTTTTTTCAATTATATCAGCATTCTTTTTGACATCATCACCTCCTTTTTTATTTTTTACAGATGGAGATAATATACTGGAAGAAGGCAGTTTCCAATTAGGGTAATTTAATGATTTATTCACTAATGCACCATCTAAAAAATCATCCTTAATTTTTACACCAGATCTCCTACCCCTTGAAACTTCAATCCCTTTTTTCGTTATTTTATCTACCTTTTCTCCAGCCTCCTCCTTCTCTTTATCTTGATCGCTTTTTTCCTTCTCAACCTTTTCCACACCTCTTAAGTCTCCTATCATGCCCTCCTCTTCTCCCTTTACTTCATCAATTTTTAATTTTTCTTCTTTCTTCAATTTTTTATCCATGCCTTTAAATAATTCCTTTATCTTTTTAATAATCTCTCCCATGTATTCAACTAACTGACCAATCGACATACTGAAAGTTAAGCATATAGATACAACTGTAAAGAAAATCAGAATAATAAATGCTCCTTCTTTTGCAAATATATCAATTAGATAAACATGAGCGATATAATACCCCAATAGTCCACCATTTTCTCCTATTTTGGCTATCCTTAATGCTTGATCAACTTCAACATTATAATGTAGAAAACCAGCTACACTTATAAACAAAAAAGCTTGACCAATTAGTGAACTTGATTTAGTTAATAAATATTTTACCCTAAATGTCTTTAACGAAAGATTTAGGAAAAAAACAAATGCGAATATAGTTGACTGCCCTAAATATTTACGTATTTGATCAAATCCAGGTGAATCAACAAAACAACTCAATACAAGCAAAGCTGCTACAATCATACTCATTATTCCTATCACATTTTTCGTTTCATCACTTTGAATTGTTATTTCTTTTTTTCTTGGTCTACCTCTCCGAGCCATATTAACTAATTACTAAATTATAATTTTATTATAACAAGCATTTAAAAATAACTACAAGGAACTATTTACAAAATTAATAATAAAATTTTATAGACCCATTGTCCAGTAACAAATTACAAATAGTTTGAAAAAAAACAATAATTAATTTACTATACATATATATAATATAAAATAATCATTAAATTAACAAAATATTTATGAATAAAAATAAAAGAAATATCTTTTCAGCATTTATTATCTGTATTACCCTTGTCGGTTTGGGAATAACTATATACTTGACACTTTATGAAAAAAATCTAGACATCCGTAAAAAAGCAGACGAATATAGAACAATAAGAATTTGTAATGAAGGATGCGACTACTCAGATATAAATCAAGCGTTTGCTAATGCACAGGATAATGACACAATATTCATAGACACAATTGAATATGACGGAATGGGAGTATTATCTTCAACTGCATCCTTAAACCTGCCGGATGATATTACAAATTTAACTATTCAAGGAAGAGGAAACGATGAAACCATTTGGAAATTATCTACTTCGGTTGGTGGTATGGGTCATCAACTACACATAGAAAGTCTTAACAATGTGACATTAAATATAACTGATTTAACATTCACGGGGAATATTCATGAGAATTCAAGTATACATATATATGGTACTTCTCCTGAAGGTGATTCTGATCCAAATCCTAATGTAAACTGCACTTTTAATTTCGAGAATATAGAAGTTTCTGATAGTTTAGCCGCAGGTTTATATCTAAGCGGTGATAACCAATTTACTGTAAAAAACTCCGATTTTTCTTGTAACGAATGGCCAGGAGTATCAATTCATGGAAATGCAAATGTTGAAATAGAATATTGCGAATTTGATAATCATAAACATCAAGGAATAGATGTTAAAGACCAAGCTACTACCAATATAAAGGAATCTGAATTTTCAAGTAATAGTGTCGAAGATACAGATAAATCGTATGGAGCAGTTCAGTATTATCATATGTCTTCAGGTTCAATAGAAAACTGTACATTTTCAGATAATTTAGGAAATAGTATTAATCTTGGTTCATCAACAGATTCTGATGCAGAAACAGCAAATGTAACTATAATAAATAATACTATATCAGAGACATTAAATAATAAAAGTGCTGTAAATTTATTTAAAGACACAACAGCTACTATTAAAAATAATTTAATAATTAACAATACTGGAGAGGGTATCCAATCTTACGAATCATCTAGCTCAGAAATTATAAATAATACAATTAACAACAATGAAAAAGCTGGAATATTTCTATATGATAGTTCTGACTCAGTTATTAAAAACAACATAATAACTAATAATCAAAATGGTATTTCTGCAGAATCATATGCGGGTACTGTTAACATTTCTTATAATAATGTATGGAACAATCTTTATGAGGGTAATGAAGTAAATTACAATTCTGTCAACCCTGGTGAAAATGATATCTCTCTTGATCCTATTTTTAAGTCAGACAATGACTTCCACCTAGATATGTCTGGTTGCGGAAGTACAGAACTGCCATGCTCTGACAGCTGTCCAGAAAATTGCTCTCCTTCAATTGATGCAGGAGATCCATCGTCTGAATATAACGATGTTGATGGAAGCAGAAATGATATGGGAGTATATGGTGGTCAAGGGCTGACCCAAACTTGCTCAACTGATGATGATTGTAAACCTAGTTGTAATGGTAAAAAAAGAAAAGGCTATACATGCGAATCAAATCAATGTACTTATACAACTGAATTAAGCTGCAATACCGAATGTGGAGCTGATTGTGAAAGTAACTCGGACTGCCAAGATAACCAAGTTTGTAATACTGATACATGTACTTGCGAATTGGCATCAAACACTTGTGCAGTTGCAGACTTGTGGGGGGAAAACAAACGTCCTGATGGAATAGTAAATCTTTATGACTTAACAAGAGTTTTAGGAAATTATAATACAAGCAATTCAGAAGTAGATATTTGGGGAGAAGATGCTGCACCTGACAACAAAGTTGACATGCTTGATGTAACAAAAGTTTTAGGTTGCTGGAAAAGAGTTATCTAATATTAAAACTGATATTTGTAATCACAATTAAAGATGTTTATAATGATTTAAAATATTTTCAAACTTAAAATGAAAAAATTATTTTCAATTTTAATAACAATTTTATTACTAATACTCACATACGGCATATTACCTAAAAATATATATGCTGCGAATCCGACTCTTTACTTTTCGCCATCTTCAACAACTGTTTCTTTAAATCAAACTTTTGCAGTCAGTGTAATGGTAAATACCAATAGTAATGAAGTCATGGGAGTAACAGCCGACTTTACCTACCCTACTGACAAATTAGAATTATTAAGTATAGATTCTTCTACCAGTGAGTTTTCTATTGAGGCAGAACAAGATTACTCTTCTGGTACTGTATATATTTCAAGAGCAGTTTCAGGAGGCAGCAGCTATAATGGTACTGGTGTTGTAACTGTTGTGAATTTCAAAGCTACAGCAAGTGGCACATCAACTTTAACATTTACTGACGATGCTGTTGTTACAGATGCTTCTGATGAACCAACTAATATTTTGGGAACAACTCAAACAGCTACAATTACATGCGGCTCAGTTCCTCCAACAGGAATCTTTGATAAACCATTACTTTTAGCAGGGATATTTTTAGCACTAGCTCTTATAGCAGTTGGGTCAATGGGAATTCACCAATATATTAAAGATCATAAAAATAAATTAAATAATTCTATTCAAAACAATGAAGAATCTTCTTAAAAAATTTTCGGTAATATTTATTTCTGTCACTGCTTTCCTTATCTCACCAAGCAATATTAAAGCAAGTGAAAACCAAGCAACTTTAGAATTTAAACACGCAAGTTATGAGGATGGTATAGTTACAACTAATCTATATTTAGATACAGGTGGAAATACTATTTATGGAATTACGGCCGATTTCACTTACTCATCTGATTTATTACAAGTAACAGAAATAGCTACTGAAAATATGTTATTTGAGAATTTTATTGAAAGTGATTTTTCAAGTCCTAGCATAGTTTATATTTCATGTTTTTCAATTAATGGTATAAACGACGAAGGAAATATAGCAACAATCAAATTTGAATCAATAGATTCCGGTGAAGCTGTTTTAGAATTCACAGATGATGTCTTAGTTTTAGACACTAATTCAGAAAATGTTTTGTCTGAAGCAATAGACGGTACTTATACAATTACAGAAGATTTAGAAGCTTTACCCCAAACTGGTACAGAAGAAAATATCCTCATTGCTCTAGTAGCATTTATACTACTAATAATGATAGTAATATTTGCAATATCAGGTTTCACTATGTGGGGAGGTATCTACTTCAGTCTTGGCAAGTGGAAAGTAGATACTAAAGGTGAATTCTCTATAGGCAAAAAAGATAAGAGAAAGAAATCAAGAAAAAAGAAATAACCGAATTCAAATTACAACAAAAATCCTATATGTACTTAACCAATTATCATTTTGCTTTTCCAAGCAATTTTAACAATGGATATGATATTAAGTACAATAAAAATTTATGAAACCCAAGCCATTGCTTCCCAATCCAACCGATATATTTTATATCTTTAGTTATCTCAGATATTGTAAGAGCTATAATATCAGCCAATACTATATATACTGCGTTTGCAAAACCACCCGAATATAAAATCTTCTCTATTTGGTCTTCCGCTTCATCTTCAATACCCATAGCAGCTTCAGTTATTGCAGTTGCTGCTTCTCTTGTAGCTAAGCCTTCTGCCCTTTCTATTGCCTGTACCTCTGGTGTTGGCTCTTGCTCACTAGCAACTGCTGTTCTTGTTACATCTAACTCCGCTTCTGCTGTACTTGTAGCGTTCAATCCAGCTACAACTGTTGTAATAGGCGTCCCCATATCTCCTGTCGGCGTTACTGTTCTAACTACCGGTGTTTGTTGTCTCAAAGCCTCATGTGATAAATCAATCTCGCCTAATGTTCCACATACAGTAATATTACCACCCACTAAAACTAATACACCAGCAGATGTTAAAATAGTATTTACTAATTGACTAGCTCCTCTCTCTGACATAATTCCAACTCTTTCTCTTCCAATTGGTCCTGGAATATACAACATACTTGTAGTACCTCCTTCACTTGGACCAGTAATTGCACCTTCATAACTTTCCACCATATTATCAATAATATTATATTAAATATTTAATAATTATAGACCCTAATTATATTAAATATGCCATTACATTTACAAGTCAATTATTTGCATTGATAACAATAGGATAATATAATTTTCATGTTCCTGAATCATAAATAATTTAATCCTTCTTTATAATGAAAAATCAAATTTTAGTAGCCGGCTCTGTAGCATTTGATATTTTATTCCCCATACAAGGTGACATACGAAAAGAAATCCCTCTAAAAAATGGTAAACTTCGCTCTGTTAATATGACATTTCTTGCAAGAAAATCTAAATACTACTATGGCGGAACAGCTGCAAATATAGCTTATGGTTTAGGAATTCAGGGTTTTAATCCGATAATGTTCTCAGCAGTAGGATACGATTTCAAAAAAGATTTCCAAAAACACCTAGAAAAAAATAGAGTCGTCTGTAAACCTATTGTAGGTGGTAAAAAAACAGAAACAGCTAAAAGTTTCCAAATATCAGATGAAATTTACCAGCAAATCACCATATTTCAAGCAAACCATTATGGAGATAGAATTGACGATATGTCTATCTATGAAACTATCGCAAAATCAGATATAAAAAATATTAAAATTGCTATTTTCTCTCCCGGAAATAATACTAGTACCTTGAATAACATACAAGAATTTAGAAGAATTAATGATAAAGCAACTGTGATATTCGATCCGGGAATGAATGTAACAACTTTTAGCAAGGAAGATATAATTGAATGTATTTCTTTAAGTAATATTTTAATCTCAAATGATACAGAGATTCTTAGAATCCGAAAAGTTCATGGATTAACAATTAATGAATTAATTAAAGTTGGCTTAAAATATGTTATCGAAACTAAAGGAGAAAAAGGAAGCGTAATTCACACTAAAAGCAAAAAAATAAAAATTAATGCTAGAAAACCAAGAAAAGTAGTTGAAACAACAGGAGCTGGTGATGCATACAGAGCAGGTATGATAGCTGGTCTTTTAAAAGGTAAAAATATCAAAGATGCTTGTAAAGTCGGATCAATAATCAGTTCTAAATGTGTTGAAGAATATGGAGGACAAGGTTATAAATTGTAATCATTAAATAAAACTGATATAAATTTATTATAGGTATATTTTACTTAATTATATTAATTTATGAAAATAAAATCTGATATCAAAGATTTTTCACTTGCTTCCTCAGGTAAAAAAAGAATTGAATGGGCAGAACAAGATATGCCTGTTTTAAGAAACATTCGTAAAAGATTTAAAAAAGAAAAACCATTAAAAGGAATTACATTAGGTGCTTGTTTACATGTAACAACAGAAACTGCAAATCTAGCTATTACTTTGAAAGCAGGAGGAGCCGATATTCATATTTGCGCCAGCAATCCTTTATCAACACAAGATGATGTAGCTGCTGCCCTTGTAAAGTATCATAATATATCTACATTTGCAATTAAAGGAGAAAACAATACAACTTACTATAAACACATAAATCAAGTTATAGATGCCAAACCCCAAATAACTATGGATGATGGTGCTGATCTTGTATCAACACTTCATAAAAATAGAAAGAAAGAACTCAAAAATGTAATTGGAGGTACTGAAGAAACCACAACAGGAGTGATAAGATTAAAAGCCATGGCTAATGATGGTGAACTCAAATATCCAATCATTGCTGTAAATGATGCTATGACAAAACATTTCTTTGATAATAGATATGGTACCGGACAATCAACTATAGATGGCATCATCAGAGCAACTAATAGATTATTCGCAGGTTCAACTTTTGTTATGGGAGGTTATGGTTGGTGTGGAAGAGGTATAGCTATGAGAGCAAAACAGATAGGAGCAAATGTAATAGTAACTGAAGTTGATCCTATTAAAGCTCTTGAAGCAAAAATGGATGGGTTTAGAGTAATGAAGATGATAAATGCTGTTAAAGAAGCTGATTTCGTCTGCACATCTACAGGAGATATGAATGTAGTTGATGAAAAACACTTTAAAAACATGAAAAATGGCTGCATTATTAGCAATAGCGGTCATTTTAATGTTGAAATAAATATCAAAGCGCTTGAAAAAATGAAGAAATCAAAAAGAAAAATCAGAGACTATGTTGACGAATATGATCTTGGAGATAAAAAAATTTATTTGCTAGCAGAAGGAAGATTAGTTAACTTAGCTTCTGCAGAAGGACACCCTGCCTGTGTAATGGATATGAGTTTTGCAAATCAAGCTCTAAGTGCAGAGTATATTTTAAATAATTTAAAAAATTTGAAGCCGGATGTATTTATCATTCCAGAAAAGATAGACAGAGGTATAGCTGTAATTAAATTAAAAGAAATGGGAGTAAAAATTGATAAACTTACCTCAGAGCAGAAGAAATACTTGTCCAGCTGGGAAATGGGAACTTAATCAAATATTGATTACCTTACTCTACTTTTGTAAACCTTTTGCATTTACTGCCGTCCTCTCTTTGCACCTCTTCTAAGAAATTCTTAACTGGTCTAATCCATATTAATTTTACTCCATACTCAGCTTTATAAACTACACATGGTTCTTCAGTCTCTTCATATAATGCTATATCAGTAATTACATAATATTTATCAGGGGACTTGTAATGATAATATCTTGCACCAATCTTTACTTTAGATTTAGCGTCTATTAGATTTTTTAATAACTCATCCTGACTCGTACGCCCCATAATATTTTAATAATAATTTATCTTTTAGATTTCTTTCTTCTCCTCTTCCATAATATCCTATAGAATATCAACGGCAATATCACTATCGTAAAAGTTAGACAACAAAAACTATCTATAAACATAACACTATCATTACCACTCAATATTTGAATTAAATATCCAAATGGAATAACAATAATTAATGAAGAAATTACACTTGTTAACCATACCGATGGAAACTGTGATAAATATAATAACACTCTTTTTAATCTTTTCTTAGTTTTCTTTAAAAGTAGAGTTGAAATTATAATCCATACTATACTTCCAATAAATAAAAACGCTAAAACACCAATCAACCATGCATATTCAAATCCATAATAATATCCATAGCTTCCATACGATAATAAATCAAAAAAACCACCAATAACATAATAAGGAAGATATATAATAATCACAAATGGCAATTGGACCCACTCCCAAAAGCTCATCGTGCCATCATTCACTCCCCTATTATTCTTTGTATCTTCAAATAAAACTTCTTCATCCATATACTCATAAGAAAGATTACTAGCATAAAGCTTTGTTATATATCTCGTCTCATCAGGTGAATACCAACTCCCCTTCCCTACCTCACTTGTTAAATCTTCAACTTCATCTTTTTTTATCTTTCCAGCATATTCAATACTGAAGTATGAACAGTCTTCATCATTACTGTTACAGTATTCTCTATCATAATTAGAAACTCTTACCTTATGGTCATCAATTACATATAAAGTTACTCCTATATTCTGTTTAGATAAACCGGTCAGCTTCATTGGATAAATCATATCCGCTGTTTCAAATGAGAATCTTAACGGATCAACCGCACCCTCTTCTAGTTGGCTTTCAACACCTGATGAATCTTCATATTTATTACTAATCTTTACAGTAACAAAATACCAATCACTATCAATATAATTCTGAATAACGGGTAGTGCATCAGACCATGCTTCTTCTTGTGTTTGAGGTAAATCCGAATAATCATTATCTTCATAAATCCAGTATTCATTATCTAAGTCTGCTATAGGCAGATTATATTCATTCTCCTCCATCCATTCTTTTAGATCCTCCGTTTCATCAGCTTTCAAAACTGCATAATCAAATATTCCAATACTATCCTCCTCAATTACTTGAACAGTTGATTTCTCTCCCCCTAAATCTTCCGACGCAGTCATTTCAAATCCGCTATAATTAAGATAATAATAATCTTCTCCTTTAATTTTACCTAAAATGCTTTGTTTAGGTTCTGTTTCCTCAGATAGTTTTCTGAATATTGAATAATCTACTTTAGAAATCTCTGGCTGATTTGGAAGTGGAACTATCCATCCAAATTCAGAGGCATCTCCATCAAAATTTATTGAAATTACTAATTCTTCATTATTATTTTCGTATATAATGAGTGCTTTTTGTTGTGTTTCATATACTGGATAATAATCTGGAGGTAATATTACTCCATCTGCATTAACATTTGTTACAAATGAAGTTAAAAAAATACACAC
This sequence comes from uncultured Candidatus Saccharibacteria bacterium, assembly GCA_964572065.1. GTDB lineage: Bacteria > Patescibacteriota > Dojkabacteria > JAHIVN01 > JAHIVN01 > CAZNER01. The sequence goes on along the minus strand of CAZNER010000013.1, from coordinate 22,116 downwards.
AGTTAAAAATAATGAAAATGATTTCTTCATGTATATTTATTAATATTTTATTTATTAAAATTCTATCATAATAAAAAATTAAAATACAAAACGATAATTAGCAGTCTCTTGACATGAGTGCTAAAATATAATAAACTTATAAAATCATATCTATTTAAATTATTATTAAGTTCACAAATGAGTAAATTATCAATTATGTCACCATGGAGAATGTCTCCAAGAATTAGAGAATTCTGGGATGATGATTGGGATATTGTCGATTATCCTGAAAATGAACTCGATATGTATGAAGAAGGAAGCAATGTAGTAATTAAAATTAAAGCTCCTGGTTTCAAAGAAGAAAACATCGACATCACAATCGAAGATGGAACAGTATGCATAACAGGAAAAGTCGAAGAGGAAGAAGAAGAAAAAAATAAAAATAAAAAGTATTATAGAAAAGAATTTAAATCTCAATCATTTACTAGAAGAGTAGATCTTCCTGTTAGAGTTAAAGCAGATAAATCTGAAGCAGAATTCGAAAATGGTGTATTAACTTTAAAACTTCCAAAGGCTGAAGAATCTAAGCCTAAAGTTATTAAAGTTAAAGCCAAAAAGAAATAATATAATTTAGGTCTCGATAAAAATAGCTAGGTAGTATCTCCTAGCTATTTTATTATACATTAAATACACTCCCCTACTCTATAGATTTCAAATCTGATACAATTCCATCTAAAATTTTTAATCTATAAGAATCATAATCAGAAATACCTTCAATACTATCCTGCCCTTGAATAAAACAATTTGCCATTATTACATATTCATTTGATCCGATATTTACCACAGGATCAAATACTGAAACTTCTCCATCTCTTTTTGGAAGATAAATAATATTAGTCAAATCATAATCTCCATTTGAATTAGGTACCCATATTTCCCATCTGCTATATTCTATTCTATCAATTTTTATATCACTTGTAGATATTGTTGCATTATCTAATCCTAAAGAATCAACATATTCTTCCCAACTATCTGAAAGATCCCCCCATTTTTTTATACGTATAGCTTCATCTTTTGTAGTCAATCGTATCTCAACATAACCAGGATCTGGATCAGCTGATTCATAATACCAATCAATTGGTATAGTGAATTTTAATCCAAAATCATAGTCAGTAAATTTCAAAAATTGATTCTCATTTAGTAGTTTGAAACTTTGGATGATTTTTTCGTAATGCTCATTTATTTCTAAATCATCAGTACTTTCATAGAGTAGATAAAACCTATTAGGAAATTCGTACATTATCTTTCCGTCACAGACTGGAGATATATATTCCTTTATCTCCATACCATTAATTGAATCAACGCTATCAAATTCATAGTTATTCAGCTCATCATAATAACCAAATGAATAAACAACCTTTAAGCCATCACCCTCAAATTCCCTTTGTTTAACCTCATACATTTCAAAATATTCATTTTTTACATTTTCTATAACAATCCAATCATTACTAGGGTATTTAAAACTAAATCCAGAAGATGTTTTTATATACGTATACCAAGATGAAGTAATTCCGTTTTGTTCATCTATATCATAAACCTTCACAGTTGAATCAATATAATCATATACTTCTACATCATCTTCATCTTTAGTATAGAAAATAATTTTAATATTATTGCTAGCATTTTCACTCTCATATTTTTGGTAAATAACATACTTCCAGTCTTCATAATTCTCTATTCCATAATAAGTTGAATTATTAATTTTAAACTCATTTAACTCATCCTCTATCTCTAAAGCTCCAAAATATAAAACTAATTTAGATTTATCATTTTCGATCTCTATTGACTGATACAAAGGATCTTCTTCATTTTCATTCAATACCTCATTCCCATATAAAGTCCAATCTATAGGATAAGTTAATTCATACCCCTTTTTAAGGTCAGTATAGGTTCTCCACTCTTTAATCCTTTCTAGTGCTGTCATTTCCTTATTCATTATAATCTCATAACTTTTAGTTTTATCTGCCTCTAATTTAAATGAACTTACATACTCTTCATAATCCTCAAGTTTAATTTTGATTTCATAATTTCCTTCTTTAATTTGCTTACTTAAAGGAGTAGTTCCGAGAGAAATATATTCACTATATTCTCCCCCTTTTAATTCTACTAACGCACCTTCAGGCTCTGAATTTACATATAATTCACCATATGTAGGAATAATAATTTCTCGTACTTGAGGAACAGCAGCAAAAACTAACCCGCCTAAAAACAACATACCGATAAATGAAACTAATAATGATACTTGCCACTTAGCGCCTTTGAATAACATAGAAAAATATCTAGTTTTTTTATCCTTTTTAGTTGCATTTATTTCTCTTTCCTTTTCTTCAATCTTTCTAGCTCTGATTGTATTATCAACCAATTTGTCTAAATTCTTTTTATATGTTTTATCAATAGAAACATCAGCTTTAAATGACTCCATTAAAGCCTCTTCAAATTTACTATTATTTTTTATAACCTTATTTGTTCTATTCATTTAATTATATATATTTAACTAAATTCCCATTAAAAAGTAACATAAATAATACTAGTCCTTCGATAATTTATATTTTTTATCATTAACTACCAAATCTTTTAAAGACTGTATTCCCCTATAATAACGCATCTTAACTGTTTGTTCTTTTTCCCCCAGCAATTTTCCTATCTGTGCAAAAGTAAGTTCTTCAGTATGTCTTAAAGAAAAAATGTTGTTTAAATCATCGGGAAGTTCTGATACCTTCTCTTTAATCTTCTCTTTTAATTCTTCCCTTGATAATTTATCAATCATCTCATCAGCATCTTCAACTGAAATCACCCTGCTTGAATCTAGAGATAGTTTATTTTCTTCTTTTGATCTATAATGATTAATTATTAAATTATGGGCTATAGTGTATAACCATACAACAAAAGGCTTGTTTTGATATCTGTAGGTGTGAAACTTATCAATTGCTTTTACAAATGTCTCGCTAGTTATATCTTCAGCCAGTTCTCTATTTCTTCCCAACCTATTATATGCATATCTAAACACAGCCTTGAAGTACTTCTCATAAAGAAGCTTGAAATTCGATATATCTGCTTTTGCAGCCTCTACTAATTTTTTGTCGTCCTTAATCTCTTTTTGCACATCTAATTATAACAAATCTTTTAAGCTATTATCCAATTATTTTCTCATCTATCTATATATAACGTAAAAATAAATTAAAAGTAACAAATTCTTAACTTAAATAAATTGCTATTACAATCAATTTATTTTGAAATACCCAGAATACACGCAACCTGTACATAAACCTTTAATAATAACCTTTTAAATGGTATTATAAATTGAATTAATTGTATAGAAGACATATGAAGAATAAAAAAGTTGTAGATTTACCTCATAAATTCTCTAAAAAGGAAAAAAATAAAAGTAAATTATTTATTAAATTCTTACACTACTCAAGCCTGTCAATTTTTTTAATTGGAATTGGAATTCTTGCTAGCTCACTTTATTGGAAATACTTTATTTTAAGTAATAAAGAAAAAATCGAAGAAATACACGATAATTTCGAGTCGCTAAAAGAGGAAAATGAAACTCCATACTTAGGCGACGGACCAATCACCTCACCTTTAAACGGAATTGAACTAACTGAATCGGAATATGAGGATCTCAGTAATAACATCCCGCATGCTGTTATGATCTCAAATAATGCTTCTGCCCGTAGCGAACAATATGGACTCAACAATGCAGATATAGTATATGAAGCTGAAGTAGAAGGGGCAATTACCCGTTTTATGGGAATATTCTGGTCTAATCAAGAAAACTACATTATTAAACCAGTTAGAAGTGTTAGAAAATACTTCTTAGACTGGGCTTTAGAATATGGAAATATCCCTGTAAGTTTCACCGGTTTCGCTCAAACTAATAATCCCGACACTAATGCATGGGGACTGTATCAAGAAGAAGATATCAGAATTACTTATTGGGATTGGCCATTTAAATGGGACGACGAATGTCTATCAAATCATCCTAGTATGCATTGTAAAAGAGCTACACCCGAAGACCTTTATACGATATTTGACTCTCATGAATGGACATTTGACAGCTGGGAAGGATTTATAAATCAAAACGAATGGGAATTTAGTGAAAATCTAGACAGAGAAGATTATCCAAGTGTAGAAAAAGTTACATACAGCTTTGGTTGGGATGATAGATGGAGTACAAAATGGATTTATAATAAAGAAAGAAACGTATATGAAAAGTATGAACCTGATGACCAACATATTGATATGAATGATAATAATATAATATCTGCATCAACTGTTATCATACAAGTTATGGACAGAGAATATACAGGTGATTCAGAGGGTAGAGTAGCATACAAAACAGTCGGTTTTGGAGACGTGTATGTAATGCGCGACGGCAAAAAAATTTTTGGCTCATGGTCGAAGAAACGCCGTGGTTATCGCACAAACCTTTTTCACATGAAACTATATAAATATGACATTGATCAAAATATTCCATTGAAACCTGGACTCGTTTGGATAGCTGTTGTACCCAGTGACCAAGAAATTATTTTTGAATAATTTTATATACCTTCCCTTCATGCAATCTGATATAATTATATCAAAATTATAATTAAAATCTTTCGATAATATATTCTATTAAATAATGTTACACCTTGGAGAACTATTAAAAAACAAAAGAACAGATCTTGGGTTAAATATTTCTCAAGTAAGTGACAGTACTAAGATTCCCCGTAAATTAATTACTGCTCTTGAAAATAGCGATTACTCTGTATTTTCATCAGAGGTGTATTTAAAGGGATTTTTAAAAAATTATGCTAAATTTCTTGAACTTGACATAAACAAAGCCTTAGCAATTTATAGAAGAGAAAGAGAAAATTTAAACGAGGAAAGTCTAAACGATGCCCAGAAACCAATAAAAGAACAAAAGGCAATTATAACACCGGGTAAACTAGTTTTTATATTTTCATCAATAATAGTTATTTCCGTTATTGCTTTTATAGTAATACAGATCAACAAAATAACCAGACCACCTTTACTTGAACTTACTGAACCTGTACAAGGATCGGCACCTGATGAACTATATACTGAAGTTAATTCTGATACTATAAACTTATCTGGTAAAGTCGAAGTCGGAAGTAAGCTACTTATTAATGGAAGTGAAGTAACAACTAATAACCTACAGGAATTTAGAATTGACAATTATAAATTAAACCCAGGAAGTAACGAAATAGTTATACTTGCAGAAAGTTATTACTTTTCTAAAATAAGCCAAATAAATTTAACAGTAATAGCTAATATTCAAGATGATGAAGAAAACGAAAGTACAGATAAAGAAACAGAGAAGGATACTGAAGAAACAACTAACAATGAAGAAGTAATCGAAATAATGAAAATCGAAATAGTGGTTGGTCCAGAAGAATCATGGATTGTAGCTACTGTTGATGGCAAAACAACTCTATCTGATATTGTTCAGCCTGATGAAAGCTATACATTTGAAGCAAGTGAGTCATTTACAATTTATTCACCAAGACCCCAAATGGTTGATCTGACTATTAACTACGAAAAATACACTTTCAGTTCGCAAGACGCAGCAATATTTAAAATTATAAACGGTAATGTTGTTCAAGAATAATATTATTTAACATTATTAAAATATGGCTCGATCTCAAATCGAAGAAATCAAAGATAAGCTCGATATTTTAGAAGTAGCCCGATCATATATAAGCGATTTCAAAAAGAGTGGTTCGAATTATTTTGCCCTATGCCCGTTTCATCAAGAAAAAACCCCTTCCTTTTCAGTTAACTCTGATCTAGGTATATTCAAATGCTTTGGTTGTGGCGAATCAGGAGATGTCATTACATTTATAGAAAAAATGGAAGGAGTAGACTTTCCAAAAGCATTAGAAATAGCTGCTAAAAAAGCAGGTGTAGTACTTAATAGAAATTTCTCAAAAAAAGACGAAAAACTTTATAAAGAAAAACAAGAACTCTTAAAACTAAACTCACTTGTAACTGAATATTACAATTATATTCTAATTAAACACAAAAATGGGGAAAAGGGACGCGAATATATTAAAAAAAGAAAAATCACAAAAGATCTAATAGAAAAATTTAAAATAGGTTACGCACCACGATCTTATAATAGTTTAATTAACTTTCTAAAATCAAAAGGCTATAAGATTAAAGACTTAATTAAATGGGGTTTAGTTGTTTCTGTAAATGGAAGAATATATGATAAATTTAGAAGTAGATTAATCTTCCCTCTTATAGATCACCACGATGACATAGTCGGCTTTTCAGGAAGAACAATCCTAAAAAATACAAGAGCACCTAAGTATCTTCATAGTCCACAGACAATTACTTTTAATAAAAGTAAATTTTTATTCGGTTTAAATCAAGCAAAAAAAGAAGTTCGAAAAAAAGACTTTGTTATATTCTGTGAAGGACAACTGGATGTTATTTCATCTAACAAGACAAGGTTTAAAAATACTGTAGCTTCATTAGGAACATCCTTGAATCAAGAACAATTAAAATTAGCTAAAAGATATACAGATGATATCTATTTTTCATTTGACAACGATATGGCAGGCGAAACTGCACTCATAAGAGCTTCAAATATATCCCATAATCTCGGTTTTAATGTTAAAGCAATAATAATTAAAGGTAGCACAGATGCTGATGAACTAATCAATAAAAATAAATCAGCATGGGAAAGAACAGTTAAGAAAGCAGAGCCAATAGTCGATCATATGATTAGAAGACTTTATAAAAGACTTGATCTATCAGATCTAAAAAATAAAGAAGAATTTTCTAAAATAATTCTACCTATCATTTCAAGTATACCTAGTAAAATTGAACAGGCACATTATCTACATAGAGTGAGCTTAATCTTAAATATTGATGAAGCAATATTAACTGAAGAACTTGAAGAAATAAAAGATATCCCAAATAATAGAATTCAAATTGATATACAAAGAATTAAGAAATTATTAGAATCGCCAGTGAATATAAAAGAGGAATATCTATTATCTTTAATATTTCAACATATAGAATTTATTGATACTTCTCTAAAACTCTGTAAGAAAAGTTATTTTAAATCACCACTAGCCAAAGAACTATTCTCTAAACTGGAAAAATATTATAAAGAAAAAAAACGATTTTCAATTAAAAATTTCACCTCAAGCCTTGAAAAGCATGAATTAATTTTTATACAAAATCTACTACTAAAAAAACTTCAAAAATATTTTAAATCAGAGATAGACTTAAAAGAAGAAATTGAAAGTATAGTTATAATACTAAAAAAAATACATCTACAAGAAAAAATAAAATCAATTAAGAATAAAATAGAAAAAGCTGAAAACAAGAAAAATAACGATGAGGTTAAAAAGTTCCTAGATAAACTTATGACAGCAACTGACAAATTAAGTAAAATATAGATAATAATTACAGTAATTGAAATTGCTTTATTATAATAAAAGTAGTATAGTTCACTTAAGTTATTTAATAAATATAACTTACCCCGATTTTCCCCAGTAAAATTAATTTTTACAAAAATCCTTTGATATCAAAAGTTTTGTCAGCAACAGTCATTGGGCTAGAAGCAAAATTAATACATGTTGAAGTACATTTTTCTAAAGGTAAAAGCCGCTTTTATATAGTAGGTTTGCCAGACAAAGCATGTAGTGAGTCTAAAGAAAGAGTTACTGCAATAATAAAAAATTACTTAGGACACAGACTACCTGCTGGAACATTTACTGTGAATCTATCCCCAGCTGATATTATGAAAACAGGACCAGTATATGATCTACCTATAACAATTGGCATACTAGATTGTTTAGGAATGATATCATTTAATCCTCAATATAAATTGCTAATTGGAGAACTTAGCTTGGACGGCAAAACTCACCATACAAATGCAATTCTTCCCATTGCTGACTTAGCTAGAAGAAGGAAAATTAAAGAAATCTATATCCCACAAATAAATTCAAAAGAAGCTAGTCTAATCCCTGACATTGATATCATACCTGTAAAGAATCTCTGTCAACTAATAAATCATATAAATAATAAAAAATCGATCTCTAAGTATAATAAAACAAAAGATAGACTACATAACGACTCTAAACATTCTTCCTATGATATGTCATTAATAAAAGGCAATGAACATGCAAAAAGAGCAATTGAAATTGCATCTACAGGTTCTCACAATATGCTTATGGTCGGACCTCCAGGATCGGGTAAAACTCTACTTGCACGTACAATTCCAACTATCCTGCCAACAATTACTATAGAAGAAAGTCTAGAAATTACTAAAATATATTCAGTTGCAGGACTTCTATCCAAAAAAAATAATTCAATCAAGACAAGACCTTTCAGAAAACCACATCATACAACAAGCCATGTAGCTCTAGTAGGCGGCGGCACTATACCAAAACCCGGAGAAATATCACTAGCACATAGAGGCATCCTTTTCTTAGATGAGTTTAGTGAATTTTCAAATCGAGCAATTGAAGCTTTAAGACAACCTCTTGAAGACGGCACTATAACTATATCGAGAGCGAAAGGCTCATTAACTTTTCCAGCAAAAATAATGTTAGTAGCAGCAATGAATCCATGTAAATGCGGATGGTTAGGTGATGGAAAACACAAATGCACATGTACACCATCAGAAATCATACGTTATAAGAAAAAAATATCTGGACCAGTTTTAGACAGAATCGATATGAGAATCAATGTAAAAAGAGTAGAGTATAATGAACTTAATTCAAATATCGAAGGCACATCATCCTGTTTAATGAAAAAGAACATCCAAAAAGCAAGAGATATACAATTAAATCGCTTCAAAAATCTAAAAATTGTTTCAAATAGTGAGATGAACCAAAAAGAAATAAAAGAATTTATCCATATAAGCAAAAGTTCAAAAAATCTCTTGAAGAAAGCTATGGAATCAATCAATCTTTCAGCAAGAGGTTACTTTCGATTACAAAAAGTAGCGAGAACAATCGCAGACTTAGAGAGTTCCTATAATATAAAGAAAAAACACCTAGCTGAAGCCTTATCATTTAGAATAGAAGAATAATCTATCTTATTCCTTGAACGGAGATGGGGAACTCTCTTTAGTTAGTCCAGCAACTGGATCTATATAAAAATCATCTTTCAAAATTTCATTCTTTTTTAACTTAACCTTAATCATATTTTCTTTTGGATCTATCTGCATCTTACCCTCTTTAGAAGGAAACTCGTAATTAGTTGCTGAAACAGATATATAATATTCTTCTGTTTTGTCTAATAAGAATCCATATTTACCACCTGAATCTGTAATTACCGTATCTTCTAATTTTAATAATCCATTAACTTTAGTAAATAACTTTACGAATGCACCCTTGATAGGTCTTTTTGAAACAGAATCTATAACTCTACCCCAGTTTTGAGGGTACTGAATTCTACTTCTATGATAAATATAAAACAAAGGCAGATAAGTCAACATAATTATTAAATTAAGAGTATTAGGTAACACAATCCAAACAAATAAAGCTATATAAAAACCACATAAAAACCATATATATCCAAATTGCTTATACAAATTATTTACAAATTCTCTAAGTGTGCTTATAAAGTTAGATATGAATCCAGTCTTCTTTAGATCTAACCCTATATCTACTTTACTTGAGATAGTCCTATCCTTTCTAACAACTATCTGCTCTTTATATTCATTATAATTCGAATGAATTATACTTAAAATATAACTGCCTGGATTCATAATTAAACCATATCTTCCCTGCAAATCAGTTACCTTTGTTTGAACTTCTCCATTTCTTTCTAAACGAACAACAGCAAATGGTATAGGAACTCTACGTTTTTTGTCATATACAATTCCCCAATGATTTTTCTTTTCCCTTCTAATCATAGATATAAAGGCTAAAAAGAAATTCACTGGAGAAACAAACATTAGGGACTCCAACGATAAAAAAAGTATTGCTATTTCTCCTATTATTGGGAAAGTAGCTATAGGAGTAACTACTTTCCTAGTTATATCTTTTAATTCTTCATTTTCTCTAAGATCTCTAATTCCTTCTGATATAGCTCCCTCTACTTGAGAAATAAGATTTAAAGATGAAGAAGCATCATCTTCTCCCGTCTCAGCAATTTCTTCTAATTCGATCTCACATATTGAATTACACCCATCCCCACTCAGAGTATTACCATCATCACATTCCTCACCTTCATCCAATACTCCATCTCCACAAACTTGTTCTAATTCAATTTCACAAGTTGAACTACACCCATCTCTATCTTCAGTATTACCATCATCACATTCTTCTCCTTCATCAATAGTCCCATCTCCACAATACGACTCTACCCTACATAAAGCCGAACATCCATCACCATTCCCAGTATTGCCATCATCGCATTCCTCACCTTCATCCAATACTCCATCCCCGCAATATGACTCTATAGTACAAGTCGAACTACACCCATCACCATTCTCTGTATTACCATCATCACACTCTTCTCCTTCATCTAGACTTCCATCCCCACAAACTGTTTCTTCTTCAATCAAACAAACTGAACTACACCCATCCCCACTCAGAGTATTACCATCATCACATTCTTCTCCCTCATCAACAATCCCATCTCCACAATATGATTCAATAGTACAAGTCGAGCTGCATCCGTCACTATCTACTGTATTACCATCATCACATTCTTCTCCCTCGTCAACAGTCCCATCTCCACAATATGATTCAATAGTACAAGTCGAGCTGCATCCATCACCATCTACTGTATTACCATCATCACACTCCTCACCATAATCTAAATAACCATCTCCACAGGACGATTCCCCATATTCAATTTCACAAATCGAACTGCATCCGTCACCATTCTCTGTATTACCATCATCACATTCTTCTCCTTCATCAACAGTCCCATCTCCACAGTATGATTCAATATCACCACTAATCATCTGTCCATATAAATCTAGGCTGGAATCTCTCCAGTCAGTCCACATCATAAGAATACTCGATCCATCCTCTGTATATATCACCGGATTTATCTGATCTTCTGCCTGGTCACAAATTAATTTCCCTCCCTCTGTCCATTGGTTCTCTCCATTCAAATTTAGTTGTTGAGCAAATATATCACTGTTCTCGGCTTCTTGGCTATAAACATCAAAACTCAATTGCTTCTTAAAATTATTATTTCCTTCCCCTCCGCCTCCAAAATCTAACGACCAAATGATATATGATTTACCTAAACTATCTGACACAACACTCCATGAACTATTTACACCATGATCGGAATTAGCATTACTAATTAACACTCCATTTGACGTCCATAGTTCATCACCATCATTATCAAATCTCTGTGCATATAAATCAGCTAAGTCTGTACCTCTTTGGTCTCTCCAGACAAAAATTGCACCATTTATACTATCTGAAACTATTTCTGGTCCCCAAATATTACTAGAAACTGTAGCTATCCTATTTCCTCCATCTCCCCACTGTCTTTCACCAGAACTATTTAATCTCTGGGTATATGGTTCAGAATATCCACCTTCTCTATCATCCCTCCATGCAATAATAGCTCCTGATCCATCACTTATTAACCTAGGTTCATTAATACTTGTAGTAGAAGTACAAGCCGATACACCATCATCCCCCCATTGTTTAACTCCCGAACTATTTAATTTCTGTACATAAGGCTCTGAATTTGTTTCTATTAAAGCTTGAAGCCAAACAATAATTACACCACCTGATCCATCAGATACAATTCTAGGATAATATTGATGATAAGAAGAAGATCCCAAATCTGAAATTTCCACTCCTCCTTCGGTCCACTCTATAGTACCTGAACTACTTACTTTCTGAGCTAATATCTTCCAACTATCATAAGAGTCATCCCAAGTAACTACAACTCCTCCTGATCCATCTCCTACTGCATCAATAAATATTTGATTTGAATAAGGAGTTGATGTTAGCTCTACACCATTTTCTGTCCACTGTATATCTCCAGAACTATCAACTTTTTGTACAAAGGCATCTGCCCCAGATCCAGATCTGCAATCCTGCCAAACTATAACAGCGCCTCCTGATCCATCTTCAATAATATTTTCAAGATTTGTCCAATCTCCTCCATCTGTACCCATTACTGTAACGCCACCAATACCCGAATTCCAAAGATTCTCACCAGATGAATTAACCCTTTGAGCATAAATATAGCCATCGATATCATCAACCCATGTATATATATATCCATTTGACCCATCAGAAACCACACGTGGGTAATTATCGCTTCCAGCACCTCCCATTACATCATCAGCTAATTTTATACCATCTTCATCCCATTCAACTGTTTCCGCTACTATTTCTGCTCCCTCTTTTTCTGTCCTTATAAAGACAACAAACCCTAAAATCAAAAACGCTACCAAGAGGAAAAATACGTATAATAGCCTTGATTTGGATAATAACTTTTTATCTACTTTATTCATTTGAAACAATCTTTTTGAATAATTCAATCTATTTTTTACTATCTTTATACTATTCTAGGTCTAAACCGTATCTTAAACTATTTAAACTTGCAATTATTACAAATCTATATTAACACCTCCTATTGTTTTGGTAAAGAATAAACCTTACTTTGCAAATACTTTTTTGATAAAATATACATCTAGTATAAATGATATTTAAATAGCAATGGTAAAAATTATACAAATTGGGAATCCTATACTTGAGAAGAAATCAAAGAAAGTTCGAGATATTAAATCTCAAATAAATCAAAAAATCATTAATGACCTTGTAGATACCTGTAAAAAAAAGGATAAAAGCACGGTTGGTCTCGCAGCACCACAGATTGGTAAAAACCTAAGAAAATTTACAGCACGTAGATTAGACATTGAAGAAGAGTACCGAAAAAAAAGAAAAGAAATGCCTAAAAAGAAAAAACAAAATATTTGGGACGTCATAGTTAATCCCAAAATTATAAAACTTGGTAAGAAGAAAGAGATCTTTTGGGAGGGCTGCTTGAGTATAGAAAAAGGAAAAATATATGGACCAGTCGAAAGACCATCATTTGTAAAAATAGAATATTTGGATAAGGAAGGGAATAAAAAATTATTGTCAGCTGTAGGTTTTTTTGCTCATCTACTCCAACATGAGATAGATCACTTAGATGGTATTCTGTTTGTAAAACATATTAAAAATCCAGATAATTTATGGAAAAGCTCGAAACTTGACAAATTTTTAAAAGAGCATGGCAAATATCCGGAAATCGTAAATTAGATATCCTATTAATCTATTTTCAGAACATTCCTCTTTATAATTTTCAACTATGGGTTAGAAAACAAATATCAATTTATAAAAATTTCTTTCACTGTATTTTGATAATATAAAAACAATAAATATATATAATAATTAAGTCTGTATTACTATAAACAAAACTCCTCTCATAATTACTTCTTAAGAAATAATCCAAGATAATTGGAATATGCTTTATACTACAATATTCCTGAAATATAACTTTAACTTAAATATTGCTTTAAATAATTTTCAGCTTTCAGTTAACAACATTTATTTTATTATATATTTATTTTTCTATCAAAACTAATTATCCTTATAATATAGGTGTTATTAATTTTCAATTAAGTTTGATACTGTTACTATAGGGATTCTTGACATTATTTAAGTTAACCCTTATATTATTAGTGTAAATTAAATTATTAAATCGACATTTCTACAAATACAAACTGCTAATTTGTTAATAAAGCTTTTTGTATTATTAAATAGAAATTCTGCCCAAATAGGCAACCATGAAGTACAAACACTACATGGAATAAATAAGAAAGGAGGAAATTCATATGAATAAGCAATCACTAGTTGATGCTCTAGCCAAAAAAACTGGTATGACTAAAAAAGATTCATCTGATGCTTTAGAAACAATTCTAAACACAGTAATAGATGAACTTAAAAAAGGTGAGAAAGTTACAATCACAGGATTTGGAACTTTTGAAGTACGACATAGAAAAGCAAGAGCTGGTAGAAATCCTCAAACTGGAGATGAAATTACCATTCCTGCAAGAAATGTTGCAGCTTTTAGGGCCGGTAAAGGACTTAAAGATGCTGTAAAGTAAACTTTTTGTCTTTAAGAAAGCAAGGCTTTATAAAAACCCTGTACAATAAAAGTGCAGGGTTTTTAATTTAATATATATAAAAGCAATTTTGGAAATATTTATTTTCTTATTAGAGCGAATTTTATAATATGATAGGTAATATATAAAGGTAATGTAACAACATTTAATTTACTTTTTCTAGTATCACTACAATATACAGGTACTTGAGAAATTTTAGCTTTTTCCTTCTTTCCATAAAAAAACAACTTAGTAGTAAAAAAACTTAAGTTATCAATATAATTTTCTTTTCCTTTTAAAAATTCAGAAGAATAAGATTTTGCTCCAGCACCAAAATCTTTATATGGTAAACCTAGTAAATACCTGCACATTAAAATATTTACATTAGTGAAAAGTTTTCTATACCACAACCTTTTTTGATTTACACCTTTTTTGAAACCAATAACAATATCATATCCTTTTTTAAGTAATTCAGTTGCTTCTATAATGAAATTTAAATCATGTGAAAGATCCATATCCACAGTAACCAAATAATTAAAATTATATTCAGTAATTAATCTCCTAAAAACTCTTCCTATACCTCTTTTATTACATGTAATATATTTTATCTTGTCAGGATCTTTCTTATTTAATTTCTTGACCAATTTTAATGTATTATCTACAGAGCCATTCTCGCCAAACAAAATCTCGTAATTAATATCTTTAGAATTGAGGAATTTAATAATTTTGTTGGTATTTTCTTCTATTATTAATCCCTCATTATGTACTGGAATAAATATACTTATCATTATTTATCTTTCTTGAACATCCTGCCTAATATCTTCAAAGAAGATTTTATGGGGATAATTAAATAAATCCAACCAAAAACACTTGATACTAAGCTGATATTATCAATTAGTTTATTTTTATAAACAACCTCAACTGAATTACTATCTGGAAATACAACCATAAAATTCGGTGTAGCTTGATATATCTTATTAGCTCCCTTTACTTGCCATTTAGGATAATAAGATACTTTTATTAGATGAGGACATCCTATTGCTTCTGTTTCAAATTTAATTGCATTATTTGAGAATTCTGTAACCTCAATTTCTTTATTTATACATTCACTTGACACATTAATATTCTCATCTGTATTTATATAAACACCATCATCACCTTGAATAAAATTATTATAACTAAATTCCTTCCAATCAGTTTCACTTGCATTTTTAACTCCATCACCTAACACTTCTATATAGCTATTTTTATTAGTAACAAGTTCATATACTACATAAGGAGAAAACTCTTTAATCTTTTTAAACTCTTCAGAGATCTCTAGCCTTTCTTTAACCTCATTAGACACAGCGATATAATACCGCACATTGAATAACAAAAGATGCTCTATAGTGTTATCAAAGTCCTCATCAAAATCAGAATACTCATTTCCTACAATAACATGAGTTGAAACCTCAGAAAGCTCTGACTGCATATAGTAAACAAACGGACTTGTTGCACTGGATTGAATATATAACCCTTCATGAGTTGGCTTATTGGTAAACTCATATAAGCTTTCAAATGTTCTATTTGTACCAAAATTATTCTGCATATTACTATGTTCATATACAATCCTATCATTACCCGGTAGATCTTTAATGTAATCCATAATCTCGTAAAATTTCCCTGCAAAAGGCTTGTTTTCAATACCAGAGTAGTTCCATTTAAACCAACTTGGGGCAATATTTACAGAATTTATCAAAGTGAATACGACAAATGCTAAACTTATAAATAAAGTCGTAATTTCTATATACTTAAATTTAATAACCTTTGATACTAATGAAACTCCATAACCTGCTATTATCAACGTATAAATGACAATAAATGGTATAAATCTTATATTTACCAAACCTATCTTATCCGAAATTAACAGTAAAATAACTGATAAGTAAATAATATACATTAGATAAATTATCTTCTTCTCATGCTTAATAACAGCTAATAAAGAAGCTCCTAGAGCTATTAAAAAAAATGGTAATATATTACTTGGAAATATTTCCCTAAATTTAATTGGCCATAATTCATCAAGAGCCGTAGTTTGGTTTATTCTTAATACTGAAGGTGCAACCCAGAAAGCCATTAATAAAAATGCAATAGCATCTACTTTTATCAAATAAATAATATTCTCTTTAATTTCACTGATACTATGAAATTTTGGCAGTAAAAAATATGTTTGGAGTAAAATCGCTATAATAAACGGTAAGGGATGCGCAAATCCAACTAAAAACAAAACTAAAGAATTTATTTTAATTAATTTCTTTTTCTTAACACCTTTATAAATTAAACCTGTAAAAATTAATAGTAGAGTAATACTTAATGAAAAACCAAATTCGCCCGCTAAAATACTTAGCAAATTGCCTCCATACATAGAGTATGCCTCGTTAAATATAAAAAGTAGGCTAAATAATGAAGATAGAAAACACACAAGATTACTAAACTTAAAACTCTTGCATAAAAAATATACAGCAATTGGAGTTAAAAAAAATCCTAGTAATGTTGCTATTTTAAAAGCTATATTAAATTTAAAAAACAAATCTAATATTGAACATAAAATAAAGGGTAGGGGACCGTAATAAACAAATAAGGGAAAACCAGCATAACTGCCTTGATACCAATCAAATATTTTAAAATTAGGTAAGAATTCATATCTCATAATCTTTGCTGCTATATAATGAAATATAGTATCTCCGCCAGTAGTGACTGTATCCTGCAAAATATATCTCATTGGGATGATTTCAAATATGATAAAAATAATAAACAATAAGAAAAAAACATTAAGAAATTTGCTTTTTAATTTAAAAAAACATTTAAATATCAAGTATAGGAACAAGAATATTACAACTGAAATGATAATATTTGATTTATAATTACTTTCATTTGATTTAACAAAAAACGTCTGTTGTTTTATTATCGAATTTTTATCATTATCGAAACTAAGAACTATATCTGAATCATTGCCAACACTTAGCCATTGATTCTCAATTTTTATGCTATGTTTTTGATTCTCATTATGTTTAAGATCATAACTGTCTTTCTCTATTTCATTAGGACCTAATTTAATACCCTTTGGAAGTATAATCTTGTAATCTATATTGAGATCTTCACTCGTAAGATTCACTATAGTGAAATTTAATTCCCCTTCATTCTCAAATATATCGATGTTTATATCTTCTATATCAAAAACATCAGATTCGGGATTCTCGTTTACAATATGTGTAGTCTGGAAATATTCTGGAAAGCCAATTTTATAGGGATCATCTGTTGTAAAATAATATCCCTGAATATAAAATAATTGATTCTCAGCTTCGTAATCAACTCCTTTATATTCAAAATATTGAATGTTACTTTCATTTACATCAAGCTCATCAATTGCTGATGACTCACTAACTGTTCCATCAGGATAATATAATTTGTAACAAATATCATAAACTGATTCTTCTGAATTATTCTTAAATTCAAAACTTAAAGTATTATTATCTACTGAAATCGTCTGAATTGTTTCTAAAGTAGCCGCATTTACATCTCCACCTAAATAAATAGATAAAACTAATGTTAATGATACAACTAGTGCTTTTAGATATTTCATATTACTGAAGTTTACTAAAATTTTTATTAGATATGAAATCTTAGGGGCATATTATAAAATCTAGTAATATTTACTATTTCTTATCTATCTTATCTTTTACTTTGTCCTCAAACTTTTCCTTCTTTGTTCTTCTGTCATTCAAATTTGGCAATTTAATTCTAATATTATTTAAGTTTAAGAATTTAATATTCACATTATTAAACGGTTTTAAAACAAAGAGTATAATTCCAGAAAGAATTAATATCAAAGCTGCTAATCCTCTTTTAGAAGCTTCATTTACAATTCCCATAGGTGGAATGGTTGATGTAGTTGTAGAAGTCGATGTTGTTGAAGTAGTTGAAGTTGTGCTTGTTGTTGAAGTAGTCGAAGTAGTTGAGGTAGTACTTGTTGTCGATGTCGTACTTGTCGTAGATGTTGTTGAAGTAGTTGATGTACTACTTGTTGTCGATGTCGTACTTGTCGTAGATGTTGTTGAAGTAGTTGAGGTAGTACTTGTTGTAGTCGTAGTAGTAGTTTGCTGCTGACAGCAACAACCCCAATACTCATTATTACAACCTTCACACGTACCAGCATATCCACCAACAGCCCCAGGGGTATCACAATCACAAGGATACCATCCTTCCGGACAATCCGCTTCACATGGAGGACATAAGGTTGTAGTACATTCAGGACCTGATGTTCCACAAATCACCATCTGTTCATCAGGACAAGTAACATTACTTTCTAAATCGAAAGTTACATTGTGTGTGCAAATATCAGCAATATAACACCCATCCCCATCAACACAGCATCTTCCCATATCATTTCTTGCACTAGGGTCTGACGTATTAGGGAACCAACATGTTCCATTATTCCAGTCACACCTCCCTCCACCCGAAACACAAGTTGTCTCAAATCCAGGTCCACAGGCACAGACATTATCACCTCCAGGACAACAAGAACTATTTGATTCTACAGTATAAGGACATCCAGTCCCACACCATAGCTGGAAAGAAGCCATCGCGCCGCTACCTCCATCCTCGTGCAAACATCCATCTCCTCCACAACCATAACCTGCACCAGGATCCTCGTTAACATCAGTGCAATCCCAAGCTTCCCCTTCTTCAGGAGTTATCTCCTCCTCTTTACTCAATCTTAATCCAATCCATATAGCTGTACCTGCTAATGCAGCAGTTATAATAAAAATAATAACTAGAAGAAATTTATTCTTGCTTTTCTTCTTATCCACGGCAGATTCTTTCTAAAATACTGATAAAAATATAACAGAATGTAATATTAATAACAAGTATATAACTTTTATTTTGGAAATCAATTCTTAATAATTGATTTTCCTACATATTCTTCAAGTACCTTAGGGACTTTCACACTACCATCTTTTTGCTGGAAATTTTCCAATATCGCTATCAGTACCCTCGGTGAAGCAATTGCTGTATTATTCATAGTATGAACAAAATTTATTTTTCCTTTCTTATCTCTATATTTAATATTCAATCTACGTGCTTGCCAGTCCTGAAGATTTGAACACGAATGAGTTTCGCCGTAATCTCCCCTTGCTGGCATCCACGTTTCAATATCATACATTTTATACTTACCAGCACCCATATCTCCAGTACACATTTGAATAACGCGATGAGGAAGTTCCAAATCATTTAGTATTTCTTGAGATATATCCCTTAATTTCTTAAACCATTCTTCAGAAATCTCATCTTCATTCCTACATAAAACCACTTGCTCTACCTTTGCGAATTCATGAATCCTATAAATACCCTTTGTATCTCTACCATAACTGCCAACTTCACTTCGATAACACTGCGATATTCCACAAAGTTTAACTGGTAAATCCTCTTCAGATAATATTTCATCTGCATAATAACCACAAAGTGACACCTCAGCAGTACCAATCAAGTTTGTGGCTTCTTCCTCCTTTTTATCTAATTTTAATTTACCAGCAGGCATCACTTTATAAACATTATCCATATCAAAAGGGAACCATCCCGTACCATAGAAATAACTATCTTTTGCTAGAGTAGGAGTAAGCATTAATGTGAAACCATATTTCTCCATTTTATCCAGAGCATATCGCAAAATAGCCATATGTAATAAAACACCTTCATTTTTTAAAAAATAACCTCTAAAACCACTTACCTTTACACCACGTTTTAAATCAAGAATATCAAGATTTTCTCCAAGTTTGATATGATCCTTGATTTTAAAATCAAACTTTCTCTTTTTACCAAATTCACCTATCACTTTATTATCATTTTCATCTTTACCTATAGGCGTATCCTTAGACGGAATCTGAGGAACAAAAAGTAATAATTTCTCATACTCTTTCTTAACTCTAGAATATTTGTCCTCTAATTCTGAAATAAGTCTTTTTACTTCTTTCGCATTCTTTATTAACTTATCAGTCTTTTTACCATTTTTAATTTGCTCAGTTATCTCGTTTCTTTTTTCCCTCAACTCATCAACTTCCTGCTTCAAAGTCCGTCTTTTTTTATCAAGATCAAGTAGATACTCTAAATTTAAATCTATACCCTTATAAATAATAGCCTGCGCTACCTTATCTTTATTTTCCCGAATATAATTGATATCTAACATCTCTTTAGATTAAAATATTAACAGCTAGTTTTACTAGTTATTCTGAATTATAATAGTATTATTAACATAAAACAATTTTTTGTATGAAATTTTATGCTGATTTACATATACATTCAAGATTTGCGATAGCCTGCAGTAAACGAATTACTCTTCCTAAGATATATAAATGGGCACAGTTAAAAGGAATTACTGTTATTAGCACTGCTGATTTCACTCATCCTGTTTGGAATAAAGAAATAAAAAAATACCTAAAAGAAAATAACACTGGTCTATTGGAATTAAAGAAAGAATACTCAAAAAAAGTTGATAAAAAAATCCCCAAATCCTGTAGATCAAATGTCAGATTTATACTTTCTACAGAAATCAGTTTAATCTATAAAAGGAACAATCGGGTTAGAAAAGTTCACATTTTAATACTTGCTCCTGATTTAAAAACTGTAGATACAATTAATGCTAAACTTGCAAATATTGGCAATATTGAATCAGACGGAAGACCTATCTTGGGCTTCGATAGCAAAGACCTTCTTGACATGGTTCTCAATATTAACGAAGAATGTATGGTAATACCAGCTCATATATGGACACCTTGGTTTTCTATGTTTGGGGATAAATCTGGTTTTGATTCTGTAAAAGAATGTTTTGAAGACCTTTCCAAATATATTTATGCATTCGAAACAGGTTTATCTTCAGACCCTGAAATGAACTGGATGGTTAAAGATCTAGATAAATTAACGATAATTTCTAACAGCGATGCACATTCTCTAGAGAAAATTGCAAGAGAAGCAAATATCTTCAACTGCGACCTCAGTTATAGTGACATAACAAAAACAATAAAAGAAAATAATGAAAATTTACTAGGTACAATTGAATTTTTTCCGCAAGAAGGAATGTACCACCACGATGGTCACAGAAAATGCAATATAAACTGGTCACCTAATAGATCCATCAAAACAAATGAAATATGTCCTGTATGCAAAAAAAGGCTTACTATTGGAGTTTTAAATAGAGTATATAAAATGGCAACAAGAGAATTTGGCCAAAAATCTCCTAATGCAAAATCATTTCATTATGTCATACCTTTAAAAGAAGTATTATCTAAAATTCTAGAAAAAGGCGTTAAAACAAAAACTGTCGAAAAAGAATATTATAAAGTAATTAACAAATTTGGAAATGAATTATCCATTGCTCTAGATACCCCTATTGAATTACTAAACTCACATTCTTCACTATTAGCAACAGCCATTCAAAGAATCAGAAACAAAGAAGTACAAATAATTCCAGGGTATGATGGAGTATATGGAGAAATTTCAATTTTTTCTAAATCTGAAAAAGATAAACTTAAGAATCAGAAACAAATGAAGTTTATATAATTAATTGAATTTTATGCTTTTTTAAAATATACTAATTAGTATATACTCATGGATGAAAATAAATCTGCTCAAACAAAAAACATTTTTCTGAACATAAATATTAAAGATCTATTTGGTTTCATTATTTATCTAATAGTTCCATTAAGTTTTTTCTTCTCTAACTTCATATCCAATTACCGAATTTACTATTATGCAATATTAGCTTTTTTCATTGCTGCATATACTCTAATAGGACAGTTTTTCTTTGAAGATAAGAAAATAACAAATATCGGGAAAAAGCTCATTAGTCTGACTGTCATAAATACACTTCTAATATCCTTTGTAAACTTATCAGGCAATATATCCCTAAAAAATCATCTTTTGATCATATCAACCAG
>CAZNER010000012.1:14135-36078 GCA_964572065.1 uncultured Candidatus Saccharibacteria bacterium | reverse complement strand
ATCTAACAAGTTAAATTACACCTATACTATTCTTAATAATTCGGGCAATAGTCGCCGAGCTAAATATCAAAATACCCCCAATAACTATCTTTACTATCCACTCCTTCAAATTCTCCTTTTTTGCAGTATCATCACCCGAAAATACTATAGTTAAACCAATTCCTGCTATAGAAATTGCCACAATCGGTATTGAATAAAATTGTATAGTAGCAACGATATCCCACAATACTTTATTTAAATTGCCAATTTCAATAGCTTCACCTTCATTTGCATAAATAGGACTAACAAAAATAAATAATGAAAATACATACATAGAAATACTCAATATTAATTCCATAAATTATTATTTAATAAATAAAATTTACTGAGGTAATTTATATTAATTGTGGAGGAATAACCATAAATCAGACAATTTAACTGATATTAATAGTAGGAAACAATAATGTCAAATACTATTTCATATCTATGATATTGCTTTTTAAATAATTTAGGAATAAAAATTACTGACTTGTTAACATCTTTAAAATATTAATAAGTTATACACAAAGATAATAAATCTAATGAAATGATGGAGAGATAGTTATAGCTGCAATTTAAATGCTGTTTATTCCTATGATCAAATATTTTGAGACCTATCAATTAATCTATTATATTTAAATTTGATATTTTGTTTATCGAATTAATAATATAACCCATATATCAACATTTAACAAATCATCAGTTTTTCAACCCTCTTCTTTTAAATATATCTACTTCTTTATCCTTCCTATTATTAATTTTCTGTCCAGTATATTTCTGTAGTGAAAAATAAAAGGTACTTCCCTTTCCTACCTCACTTTCAAACCAAATCTTACCATTCATCTTCTTCACCAATCCATAAACTACATACAAACCAATACCCGTTCCACCTGGTCTTACCATCTTTACTTTCTTTCTCCTATCTTCTGTATATTGATCAACACGATAGAATTTTTGACCAAGCTTTTTAATATCTTCCTTGGAAATACCTTTACCTGTATCTTGAACACTTATAGTTACAAAATCATCATCATTATTAATTTTAATAGTTATCCCGCCTTTATCTGTATATTTTACTGCGTTACTTAATAAATTATCCATAATACGCTGTGTTGCAGTCCTATCAC
Source organism: uncultured Candidatus Saccharibacteria bacterium (assembly GCA_964572065.1). Classification (GTDB taxonomy): domain Bacteria; phylum Patescibacteriota; class Dojkabacteria; order JAHIVN01; family JAHIVN01; genus CAZNER01. The sequence continues at coordinate 34,933 of CAZNER010000012.1, read as the reverse complement.
CATAACTCCTAAAAGACTTATCTGGTCCATCCAGTTTATCAAATTTTATAAATAGATTTTTGTCTTTTGCCTTTTTGATATTTCCATCAATACTGTCTTTAATAACATCTATCATATCAATTACATCATAATTAAATGTTACTTGATCCGAAGAAATTTTTGTTGCACTAAGCATATTCTCAACAATATTTACCTCTCTTTTTACTGACTCCTCTCCTTTTTCAACATATTTCTTTACATCACCATATTTAAAATCTTTACCTTTACCTCTCATTTTAATAAGCCCCAAAGCACTCTTTATAATAGATAAAGGAGTCCTAAGCTCATGACCAAGAATATCTAACATATCTCGCTCACGTTTCTGTACTTCCTTTAATTCTAAAAATTTCTGCTTTAACTGTTTTGTTTTTTTATCAATCTTTTGCTTAAGAGTCTTATTGAAATCCTGAATTTCTTCATATAAAAACGCACGACTGACAGCTAAAGAGATATAATTTGATAAAGATTTTAATAAATCCACATCTGTAGTTGTAAAAACACTTCGATCAACTTTCTCTCCTAAGAAAAATAGCCCTTCAAATTTCGATTCAATACTCTGATAAACAATTACTCCAAGTTCTTCTTTATTCATAAACTCCAGTATCTCCTCCTCTGCTTTATTTAGTTCGTTATTATAATCCAAATTAACCATCTCACCTCTAATAATTACCGTTCTGTGAACTTTCTTTATCTTTTCAAGTACACTTTTATAATTAAAATTCTTACTATTTTTATCCTGCATATAAATTACTTTTTCTCCTTCCTTATTCCTATATACCACCATTCTACAGTCACCCAAGTTAAACAACCCCTTAAAGGTTTCTGTACTAATAGAAATAATCTCTCTTATATCTATTCTAGTAGATAATTGATCTATAAAGTGATCTCTAACTTTGACCGGGTCATAATCGGTTCTAATTATCTTTGGAGCAATCTTTTCCCTAAAATATTCCCTTGCTGGGGTAAAAATACTATTAATTAACAAAGTAGCTGTACACGCAATTATTAGAGACTCCCTCGTAAATACAGAACCAAACGCCCTATCAGTTAAGTATATTATTAAAAGATAAAATCCCACACTTAATAATCCAACATACAAAATAGTTATTATTCTCCGTATTACTAACCTTACATCAAAAAATCTTAACTTTAAAATAGCATACGCAACTGCTCCTATATAAAAAATACCTGTAGCAGGGCTTAAAAAGAAATATTTAGAAGTACCATATAATATTGGTATCACTATATCTAAAACACTTACACTTATTCCAAAGAGTAATGTTCCAAAAGACAGAATTACTAACTGAATCCTGTCTCTTCCAGTTGATCTCTTAAATTTATAAATTATATTTCTTATTAATATAAGTATTGAAGTTAAAACAACAAGTCCATAGTAAATATAATAATGACCTAATTTAGTTTCATATCCCCATCCTTCCACATCTATTACTGAAATAACGAATTGATCTGACCATATAATTATAGGAATCATAACCACAGCAAGACCAATTAATACATAATGAAGTCCCATCCCCATCTTAACTTCTGACTTAGCAGGAAATAAATACGAAAACTTAATCATATTTAACATAAGAAACATTCCAATTATATAAACTACCTTGATCCAAGAATAAGCTGACTCATTACTTGGTGAAAAAGTATAAAGAAGAAGCGAAATAGCCCAAAGGAAGAAAGATAATCCTGAATAAAAGAATACTCTATTTATTCTTTTAGTCTTATTTTTAAGTAATACTAAGATAGAATATCCCTATTGAAATAACAAGAACTAAAAAAGAAGTTAAATAAAACATATCTTTATGATATTTAATATACTATTTTTTTAATCTATGCTGATCTTCTTAATCGTACAACCAACCATGGATATGCAAGCTCATGGGCACGTATTACCCCATGCCCCCCTACAAGTTCTAAAGAATCACTACCGATACATTCTTTAACGAAATCCGCTCCCCAATAATAAGTCTTACCACTTGCCTCTATTTTATCTGTTAACGGCTCTACGACCTTTCTTGTATAGTCCAACAATCTTTTTACATTTCTAAAAATCATTCCTGGATTTATTTTCGATAATGATGATCCCATTATCTTAAGCAATCCTACTAGCATATAAACCTTATTAATAACTCCCCTTATACCTGAGTTTGCTTCTCTTATATTATATTCCTTCCCACATGGAGGTCGAAGAACCCAACCTACAATTTTTTCTAGGAGTCTCTGTTTTCGAATTTCTATTTGTGTATACATTTCCCGAAGCTCAGATGGTACACAGTAATTCATAGTACTTGCAATTATCATTTCATTAGCTATTCTAGGCCACTCCTTAGACAACAACTTTAATTGTCTATCACGATCAACATAAATCGTTACAAGAGTTGCAACTAAAACATCAAATCTCTCTTGCTTTAATTCCCTTGGCATATCACCTTCTATATCATATGACACTACTTCTATATCAATTCTACTGTATCTTTCTTCTATATTTTGTCCATTTATGTAATCTATAATTACTTCTCTTTCCTTATCCACATAGCATGTAGCAGTAAGCTCAAAACGTCTGTTTTCTCTTGTTGCAACTTCCTGCATTATATCCAATAAACCCGGTAGAAAAACACCATCACCCCTATCATACCCAAACAGTTCAAGAGGATGAGTAGAAATAGCAACAACTCTAATAATACTTTCAGTAGCTGTCTCACATACTTCACTTATTGCCCTCTTAAATGAATCAATAACACATTTCCTCATTTCATTGACAGGAGGTACTAACGCTTGATTTGCATATGCAGGTTCTTTTTCACCACCTATTATGCTTTCAGCATTTACATAATCTCGCCAAGCTGTTATAAGACTATTAGTTGATGATTCAATAGTTGGTTCCAAAACTATTTATGTAAAACATATTATATATAACGTGGATTATATATAAAAACTCATAATAAAACAATAATTTAATTAATATATACTATCCTCTTCTCTTTATTACTTCAGCATTTTCAGAATTTCTCATCCTCATGAATTTATATTACAACCTATAATATATTATTTAATCTCCTTACTAATAATTACAGATTCAAGCAGAAGAAAAATTTACGATGTAATAACAAAAATCGCTATTTTAAGCAAATATATAATGATATAATATTATTTCTTCCTAATGATAATATAATATAACAATGGAAAAACAATTACCTAGAATTAGAACCGACCCAGTAGAAAAGTATCCTAGTACAGATTATTTTGGAAATCCATTACCACCTGGTCTTGGAGAAACTTACCTAAAACACCAAGCTGAAATAATAACTACACTTGAGATTCTATCTTCTCATACAATCAGAATTACTTATTCAGGATTAGATATTTTACCCTTTCATAATCTTACAGTTTCAACAGATACTGACTGGATTCCAGCTCAAGAATGGTGCCCAGTAACGTTGGCTTATCCTATCCCAATACTAGGATTTGATTTAAATCCTGATCGAAAAAGAAATCATGGAGTTCCAGTTGTATTGTATTTATCTAGTGAACTATCTGAATGGAATCCAAATTCTATACAAAATTTCAGTCAAAGGATCTTATATTCAACTTGGAACTGTATCCCCAAATATGACGAAGTAACTTCTGAATTCAAACCTGTAGATATAAATATAAATTTTTGGTATCCAATAAATGCTATAAAAATGCCACATATATCAGGGATTGCCGGATATGAAGGAAGCTCAATTAATAAAATAATTGCAAGGCTTCTTGGCTACTCATTAAAAGCAACTATAAATGGAGTTATAGCATCTACTCGCCGGGTTGTAGCATTAAGAGGAACATTTAATCAATTTTATAGAGGATCTGAGAAAAGATTTGGTGAATTAATAGAAAAACTAACACAGGTATCATCTAGAGTTGGAAATTTTCTCGTATTACCTTATGCAGAAGAAATAAAAGTAATTTTAGTGATTCAAGAAAAAGCGCCAAAGCCTTCTCTACTTACCCCTGATAAATTTTGTTATTTATGTGCTAGAATTGATGCCAAGATGGAATTATTTGGACCTGAATTAAGAGTATATGATTCAAATGATTTTACAGCTTATAGAAAAGGTTATATAGAACATATTCACCCCGTATATATTTGGAAGCCTTAAGTTTAATGACTTTATACAAAAAAATTTAAACTAATTATACACCACATTAATTCTTCAGATATAAACATATGAATTAGTTGTAATAATAGAATCAGTATTTTGATAGTATTTGATTAATACTTTTTTACATAAAAGATAGAGATGTGTTACATAATATTTACTATTTATTATTTCTCTATTTTACGTGAGGATGATATAGATATTAAATATCTCTAACTATTCGGACATCAAATTCTTCAAAAACATTTTCTACTCACCTTTATCACCAACTATTATTTTAAAATTTTCATTCTCCCCGGATCTCCATACTACCACATCCAAAATCGAGCCTATCTCTAAAGATTGAATTATAGTCGAAAGATCATACTCCGACATATCCTTCCCATCAGCTTCAATAATTATATCTCCCCTTTCTAGTCCTGCTTCATCAGCTGGACCACTATCTTCAACCTCAATTATTATTGCCCCTGTAACAATATTCTCCTTCAAGAATATTGTTCTCTGTGTATATGAAATTCCTATATAAGGCTGTGGAAACCTGCCCTCTCTTTCAAAAACTTCAAGTCTAGATTTGACAGTATTTATTGGAATTGCAAATGATATATTATCTGCACCATTTGTGGTAGCAAAATTAATACCAATTACTTCACCTGATGAATTCAATAAAGGTCCACCTGAATTCCCAGGATTTATAGCAGCATCTGTCTGTATCACCCCTTCATAATATGTTGTCGATCCATAAAATCCTGAACTTGCAGATACATCACGATTCAAACCCGTTATATATCCTACTGTTGCAGTACCTTCCAAATCTCCAAATGGATTACCAATTGCTATAGCTAAATTACCTCTAGATAATTCATCACTATCACCAAGCTTCAAAGCACTTAGACCACTTTTATCTATCTTTAAAATCGCAATATCGTTAGTATTATCTCTATATATCTTCTCTACAGAAATAGCTTCCTCTTCTCCTGGTAAAACTACACTATACTCAGCATCGGTATCTGATACAACATGCTGATTTGTTATAATAAGTCCCTCAGAATCAACTATAAAACCACTCCCTATTCCATCCTCTTGATCAATAAAGCCTTCCTCAATATCAAATGTTAACGTATCTACAGAGATTGTAACTACAGCAGGGCTTGCCTGTTCAATAATTTGAGTTACCAATTCTTCAGTACTTGTAATTTCATCAGGTAAATTCATATTAATAATATTGCTTCCCTGATCAAATGTACCTGTATCTTCATCTTTTTTACAACCCACCTTATTCCAAACAAAAGAGTCCTCCAATACAACGCTGCATGTAAAACTCTTAAGCCAGCCTCCTGCATATAAAATAGCTAAACTAGCTCCACAGAGTAATAATATTCCAACAAAAAATGAAAGGAAACAAGTAAACTTTTTAGAATTGAATTTTCTCTTTTTTTGTTGCTTTTTATCTAAATCTTGCATATTTAAGATGTTTTAACAAATAATAATTAATTATATAAATTTATATATCTTTTTTCACTTAGGAAATCAAGTTAATGTTTATCTATTTTATAATATATTTTTTATTCAGCAGTAACTGCTTTATTAATCTCTTCTATTGCTCTATCTAACTGAGGATCTTCTCCTTGCTTTATTTCTTCAATAGTTATACCTACTTCAATATCTGGCATAATTGGATCATCTGAATTAATCCACCTCTTATTAGGCAACAACCACTTTTGTGCTGTTATATGAATACTAGCCCCTCCCCAAGTAACAGGCTTCAAAACATCCTGAGCAGTACCTTTTCCATAGGTCTCTTCTCCTATAACTATTGCACGATCATAGTATTGCAATGCCCCTGAAAAAATTTCTGATGAAGAAGCAGTACCAGCATCAACAAGAATCACTAAGGGTACTTCTTTTAACTTCCCTTCCCTACTAACCTTTTTCGCTTCTTTTCTGCCTTCTCTGTCTTGTACATAAAGAATCACATCACCATTATCTAAAAATTCCCCTCCAATATAAACAGCTCCATCTAAATATCCCCCACCATTAGCCCTTAAATCAACAATAATTCCTTGAGTATTTGAATTATCTACCTCACTAGCAATTTTATCCCAAAGAGTAACGAAACTGGAATAATCGCTTTCAGTAAATCTTCTTATCGTAATGAAGGCAATATCATTATCTAACATCTCCCAATTCATACTTTCGACATAAACTTCACCTCTAGTTATTGATATATCTACACTTTCATCTTCCCTTAATACCGTTAAAGCAACATCTGTACCCTCTTCTCCTCTAATCCTGTTCGCATACTCTGATATACCATATTCAGACATATCCTCTCCATCAACTTTCAGTATAACATCGCCTTCTTCTAGACCACTCTCACTAGCAGGCGTATCTTCAAAAACTTTCTGTATTATAATCTGATTGTCCAAATAACCCATCTCTATACCAATTCCTGAAAACATTCCTGATTTTTCTAAATCATATTGATCTGTTTCTTCCGCAGTAAAAAATTGTGTAGCTGGATCACCTAGTGCAGAAACCATCCCCTTTATAGCACCATAAAACATATCTTCCTCATCTATAGCTTTATCAACATACTCTGTCTCAAGCCTACTCCATACATCCCAAAATAAATCAAAATTGATATCTTTTTCTTCAGGATAAAGTAAACCTTTAAAGGAGTAACTAAACTCTCCTTGTTCCCAAGCAACATTAAATCCAGATCTCCCTAATATATATCCTAAGGCGAATACTAATAAAATGACAATTGCACTTAGGATACTTACAAAAAATTTCTTTCCGTTCATTACACCTTTTTGTTTATTCTCTTTCATAATTTATAATATCTCGTCAATACAGATACAGAGTATACAACTAATTAAAATTCTTTAAAAGCAAATAAATAATACCTACTCAATTAAATTAATAACAAATTGTTGTAATGTATATTATACCGTTTACCTCTCTTAGATCTTACTACCGCCTTGTATCTATTTATCTCCTTAACTATTGCATACTCTCCCCATCTCTCTGTATCTAAAATCTGGACTTTGTCTCCTATCTCCAAATTTCTTACAAGTCCCAAGGCTTCACTCAAACTGCCCTTAGTAACATTTGTTAATAATAAATTATTCTCCTTTATATCAATAGAACATAGAAATCCATCATTTGTTTTCAATTCGCCTACTGTCTTTTTTTCAATAGCTATCTTCCCATAACCACTTAAATTACATATTGTAACATCACTTTCAGATACCATTCTTTTTATTTTATAGTCTATTCCCCCGGTAATAATACCTCCAACGCCAGATATAATAAGCTTGCGTATAAACTCCTCAGAAGGCGAAAAGTTCATCGCTACTATACCCCCATTTAAATTTTCTCCTACTTCAATTTTATCACTATCTTCATTTTTATTATTCACCTTAAACTCATCTTTGCCTAGATCTATAACAGAATCATCGTCTAAAAAAAATAATTCTCCTTGAACATCTCTTCCAACACATTCAAATGCACTTATTTCTAATACTTCACTTAAGATATTGACATGCTTATTCTTTATTACACTTACAACTTCACCTTCAATACCTGCATTTATAGTGCTTTCTGTAGCTACACTTAATATTTTTAAAATTCCTGAATCAATCTCAGACAAATCAACTACTCCACTAGTTGGAGCAAATAATTTTCTCTCTCTCTGAACAACACCTTTTTTCTTTAAAGCTAAAATCTCGCCTCTCTTTATTCTTTCTCCATTCAGACATTTCAAATATTTTCCCGCTTCAGAAAATTCAACTTTCAGACTCGAGACTAAATCTATCCTAATTTTCTCTTCTGACATCTCCCCACTCGCTAAAACCGTATCCTTTCTAATCTTATCCCCTTTCTCAACACAAATCTTTAAACCCTTAGGAATATCTCTCTTAAAATAATATTTTGTATCTATATTTTTATTCTTTCTTATTGGTACAATCATAAAATACTATAAATTACTGTTATTAATTTATAACTCCGCTACCCTTCAACCAACTATTTAATAAATCTCCCTTTCCCTCTATATCATATATTTTCTCCTTATAAATATCTCTAGAATCAATAATGAAATTCCCACTAATATCCTTTATATTAACATTACCTCTTTTATTACCAAACGAAAATCCCTTCTTCATATCTAAATTAACCTCTCCTTCTTCAGAAAACTCATAATTTAAAATCCTTCCGTACATTGGAATAACCTGCATCTCAGACTTAGAATCCTTTATATCAACATCAGCAACTACTTCACCTAATTTAATCTTCTTACCACCTGAAATCGTTATTACATGCCCCCAATACCCTTGTAAAAATCCTTTAAATGTTTTATCCGGTAAAAATCTTCTTTTACACCCTTGTAAATAATCTAGAAAACCATACTCATCAAAGTAGATTGAAAATTCCCCTTTTATATCAAAATTAGATAATATAGATAATATCTCTAATGGCACATTATTTACCAACCTAGAACTCTCGCCGCTAATAATTAACAAATTATCATGTATATCGCCTCCCTCAATACTACCAAAACTCTTCAAATCGAGCTTCTTACACTTATTAAAATACTCTAATCTGGAAATATTTAGAAAGTACTCAATAACAGAAGCTTTTATACTTTCTATATTTATAATTGGAAGCTTCAAAGAATTATATAGATAATTATCTATACTCTTAATTCCCAAAGCCGAAGAAAACATATTAATGTTCTTTAAAAAATCCTCTTTATTATAATAATCTTTTAAATTAAAGTCTTTAGTCTCAGCAACAACCTTTATATTCGAATTATTCTCTTTTTTGTATCTTACTATACTAGTAGTTGCATGATCTAAACTCACAAAGACCAAATTTTTAAAGTTAATAAGTTTAGCAATTTTCATTGCTCCCTGCTTATTTATCTCTTTACTCTTTACATAAAGGTTTTTTGTTATAGAATACAAATCATCATCTTCCTTGTAACTTAATATATAAATTTCCGATACCCCATTTCCCTCAACTTGAGGTATTATAGGTACTTTCTCTTTTATCAACTCTGTACCTATTTCTTGCCCCCAAACTGTTAGAGCACTCAAAATATAATCACTAATAGAAAAATTTATGCTTCCATCCCAAAGCCGTAGCTGGGTAGATGCTAATAAATTTACATCTCGACCTTTATACTCAAATAGGATAAATTTTATTAAATGCTTTTCATAAAGAATTATAAGCGATCGCTTATTAGACATTTCTACATATACTATATAAAAAAATTTTATAACATATAGTAACATATAAAAAAACTAACGCAAATTTGAAAGATGGGTGAATATTTTAGCCATAATTACAATATGGAAGAAGAGCCATATATCTTGCTTTTTTAATCTCCTTAGATAATTTTCTCTGACATTTAGCACATACTCCTGTTCTAACTTTTGGTAATATCCTTCCTCTTGTAGTAATAAATCTTTTCAATTTATAAACATCCTTATAATCAATTTCTTCAGGACCTTTAAAAGGACACTTTAAATTTTCAGGTATTATCTTTTTCCTTCTCTTTTTCTTTTTCATTTTCATTTCAAATTGTTACTTTTATTTTACAAATTTTATTTTAGCAAAAAACTATTCTATAAAACAAATCCGCTATTAACCAATTCTATTAATCCACAAAATGTTTTTTTAGATCAATATATTAAAACGGCATATCTTCCGGATCAACATCTTCTTCTTTATCCTCAACCTTTTTTTCCTTTACAATTTTTTCTTTTTTAACTTCCTTCTCATCTTCTTTATTTTCATTATTATTATCTTCTTTTTTACCATAATCCTCTGTAGCTTCTTCTATACCAACACCACTTTTACCCTTATTATCTAATAATTTCATATCTGATACTCTTACTTCACTTCTGTAATGTCTTACTCCATTTTCATCATCCCAACTTCTTGTTCTTATTTCACCTTCCACATATACTAGCATCCCTACGGAAAGTATCTGTGCGCATATTTCAGCTAATTTATTCCAAGATACAATATTATGAAATTCTGTCCTTTCTTGCAATTCACCTGATTCATTTTTCCAAGCGGTATTTGTAGCAATACCAAAAGTACATACAGTTGCACCATTAGCTGTCTCTTTAATAACCGGATCTCTACTTAGATTACCAATTATCATCACTTTATTTAACGATCTTGAAGCTGCCATATATTCTTTACATTAAAATTTAAATAATTATTTTTCTTTTATAATTATATATCTTATAATATCGTTTATTGTCCTTATTTCCTCTTCTATCTCATTAATCCTTTCACCTGGCGCCTCAATCTTATATACAACGTAATATCCTTCTTCGTGCCTATCTATTTTATAAGCTAAATGTCTCTTTCCCCAAAGATCTTCATCATTAATTTTCCCGTCTTTATTTGCAATAATCTTTTTTATATTTTTTAACAACTTTTTTCTTACATCTTCAGGTAAAAATGGTTTTATAATAACCATTAATTCATATTTTTTGTTATTCTTCTTCATTTCTATTACTTAATAAAACATTTACAATCATCTAATTATATATTAATTGTAAATAATAGGCAACAATATAAAATAAACTTTAAATATTAAACTATATTTATTTATAATTCTATTATTATATTCTCTTCAATTAATTTATAATATATACTTTAAATTAGATTAATTAATTAACTATAAGTTAAGCTAATTATAATTTTATACTAAATTTTTATTTACATGCTTATATCTTTATCAATTACTATTCTTTATTTCGTTCTTATGTGTTCTTTACTATTTTTATCATATTACTATTCTTGTTGCTAGTCCTACCTTCTATTACCTATATTACAATATATCTTATATATTTTTTAATATTATATGTAAATACAAAATTTATTAACCACTTCTTTATTTTAAACAGTATTATATTTAAAGTATAAATATTTTATTATTATATTTTTAATATACCTATCCCAGCTATTTCTCCGCTAAGGTTAATAATTTATATTTATAATAGAATAATTATTTGATCCGGAAAATTTATCTTAATATTCAAAAATTTCTACGTTCTCATAAACCTTTATTCCCAATTCCAGTCTACTATCGGTTGTTGCATATAAGGTTACTAATTTGTCACCGTGTTTTATTTCATCACCAACATTTTTATGAAAATACAAACCAGCTTCCTTTATACGTGGGTTTCCTAAAGCTCTACAGACTTCAAAAACTTTCTTATTATTAATCCCTTTTATAACACCTGATTTTTTTGACTTATACTCAAATGTATTACCTCCTATTTCTAAGCTATCTGAGCTTATTTTTTTATTTCCACCCTGCATATCTATTATCTCACATAACTTCGCAAATGCATCCCCAGATTCTAATATATCCTTAGCAAGTTTATAACCTTTATCCTTTTCAACCTTTCCACATAACTCTATTAACCTACCTGCCATTCTCAAAGCATCTTCTTCAAGCTGTAAAGATCTTCTATTATCTCTTTCATATACCCTCAAAAATTCTTTACATTCCAAGCAAGGACCAACTGAATTTCCATCAATTCCATTAACATCTCTCCTGTATACAATTACCTTAATATCAAACTTTGCACAAGTTTTCTCAAAAGTCGATTTTACCTTATTATATTCTTTTTCAGTTTTTATCTTAGCACTATTACCTACAGGAACATCAAATATAACATGATTTACACCTTGGGCTACCTTCTTCGCTACTATACTTGCTACAAATTTATCAATAGATTCTATACCAATCGGCTTCTGTACTTGGATAATTTTATCATCTGCAGGTGCCAAATCTAAGCCTCCTCCCCAAACCATAAAACTATTACATTTTAAAATAAATGAATCTAGTTCTTCTTTAGAAAAACTCATAGGCATTATCACTTCTAACATATCAGTAGTAGCACTTGCACTAGTAATAGCCCTAGTTGATGTATTCGGAACAGTAATACCTTTAACACATGCAACAATTGGAACAACTATTGGAGTAATACCCTTACCAGCAACTCCTCCTATCGAGTGCTTATCTGCCACAATACCCTCGAACTTAAACATCTCTCCCGTTTCCGCCATTGCCTTTGTCATATAATACAACTCCTCATCATCAAATCCTTGCGCATATCCTGAAGCTGCATAATAAGTAGTTAAAATTTTGCCTAATTTATCGTTTGATATGTCCCTTATTATATTAAATATTTCTTTATATTTTAACTTCTTTCCCAATACCTTCTTCCTTATACTAGCGACAGCCTCTGACGGAGAAACTAGTTTAATTTTAACTATCTCACCATAATTAAGATTATACTTATTCCAAATACCTTCATAAAAACCTATTTCACCTTCATCAATTAATGAATCAGTTATATCTACAGATACAATAATAGAACCTTTTCTACCAGCAACATCCAGAGAAACACTATCTCCAATACCAATTCCATTTTCTTCAGCATCCACCTCATTTATCAGTGCTACCATCATATCCCCTGTCCTTACATCAAGTTTTCTTGAAGATAAATAAAACGCCATAAATTATTTATAATAAATTACTTCTTTTCTTTAACAAGACTCAATCCCTTAGTTTTCACCAAAGAATGAAAATAATTACTCTTATGACTATCTCCCAAATCCTTATCTTCCCCTGTTCCCCATATTTCAATCGCTTTCTTTAACTCTTCATGATTCTCAGAATACTCCGCAATCTTCTTATCCTTTAATACAGAATCTAAAGCTTGCTTCGAAGCTCTAGCTCCTGCTATTACTCCATCCGGATGTCCATGTATTCCTCCTCCTAAATTAATAATAATATCTCTTCCTAATAATCTTACTAACTTTGGAATTAAGCCGGGATACAACCCCCCAGATGCAATAGGAAATGTTGGTTTAATAGCAAACCAAGGTTTCCTAATAAAAGAATTTATTTGAAGTACAGAATCCTTTGTCCCTTCCATCTTCCCAATCACAGTACCAGTATGTAGCTGGTCTATACCTGCCAATCTTGCTAATTTAGCTATCACAAGCATTGATATTCCATGTTTGTCATTATTTGTAAACGCTGCATGCATAGCTCTATGTCCATGCATAACTAAACCTATTTGTTGATCTCTAATAAATTGCACACCAGAAAACCCGACTGTAATAATATCCATCATAACTGCTCTGCCTCCCATATCTCTAACAAATTTAGCCCTTGCATACATCTCACTCATCCTTCCCGATATATTAGGACAATACATTTTCTTCTCTCCCGTTTCTTCTTCTGCCCTTCTTCTGGCTTCTAAAGTTTGATTTACTCGATCATAAAAAGGATTGAAATCTTGATCCGTAAGATTCTCATCATCTTTAACAATATCAACTCCTCCAATCCATGCCTCGTAGGCTATCTTAGCATGTTGTTTAGTTCTTAAACCCACTTTTGGTTTTATTATTGTACCTAATAAAGGTCTATCATAAACCCCCAAGATATCCCTTACCCCGCTAATACCAAAAGCTGGTCCCTTATTAGCTTTAGTATAAATTTCAGGAATATCTATATCCCTTACTCTAAGATTCTTAACACTTCTCATACCAAAAACATTTCCGGCTACATCAGCAAGAAGCTGAGGTATATTATCCCTTTCAAATAAACCAATAGGATAAGCAACTTTTATAACTCCCGTCTTCTCAGACAATTCCTTTATTTCAAAAACTCTAGCAGCCAAACTTTCAAATAAATCTCTTTTTAAAAATTTCGTATCAGTCCATGTTCCAATAGAAGATTCAGCCGCTATTGCTTCTGCTGCTTCTTTAAAATTACCTCTTGATTCCAGATAAAAAGTAACAATTATATTAGTCGAAAAATTACACTTTTGGTCTAGTGACAAATATGAGTATTTTTTGCTATAACCCATGGACAGTTTTACTTAATAAAAATAATTAATGAATTTCTACCATTTTAATAAAAAAATCAGGTATACACAAGAGAATAATTTATGAAAAATATTACAGTAAGCTAGACTATATACATAACCACGGATATAATATTTTTGCTTTTGCTAATAATTGTCCTGATTTAATAACACCGGCTTCTGTCATATATTCTGTAACATATGGGGCATCAACCTTTTCGAACGCCGAATTAATTATCTTTAATCCTTTAGGACTCTCCTTCCAAACTTCGCTAGCATCACGCTGTTCAATCCTAGGATTTATACCACTGTCTTCTATATTAAGCTTTAATAAAGAAGTGGCCACGAATAACTCATCCTTTGCTTTCTTAGCAGCTAAAGCGATAGAATAAGTCCCTACTTTATTAATAAATGACCCGTCTATGAATAGCTCATCGCATCCAACTATTACTGATCCTACAGGTAAATGCTTGTCATCTATAATAAATGAAGCACAGGCAGAATCTACAATTAAAGTAACATCTACTCCTGCCTCATATAATTCTTTTGCAGTTTCTCTACCCTGATATAAAGGTCTTGTCTCAGTTGCGACAACTTTGAATTTCTTATTCTTTACACTCTTTAACTTTGAAACATTCTTCAGTATATTTACCGCAGTACTTGAATGACAATGAGTAAGAATAACGCTCTCTGGAATTAATCTTTTTGTCCCAAATTCAACAATCTTTAGCTTTGAATCTTCAATCAAAGCTAAGTATTCATCACAAGCTCTACTTGCTATATCTCTGAGATTTTTTTCTTCATTTTTCTCATTCATCCTGTAAGATAAATATTTCACAAAATTTCTGGCAAGAGGTTCATTCTCACGCACTAAACTAAGATCTTTCCCTACTTTTATTATTTCATTCTTTAGTTTAGCAGTATCTATTCTATAATGCTTAATAATAATTCTTATCCCCTTGACAACAGCTCTAGCTAAATTCGTTGCACCTTGTATTTTTATATCCTTAATATCTTTTTTTATCTTCTCAATCTCTTCAATATACTTTTTATTCATAGTTTAATAGATATTAATTTATTTATAAATTGTAATCCTTTTTCCATTTTGGCACAACAACAGGATAACCTCTCTTAGTAAGCAAACGACGGAAACTACAACTTACATCCTCTTCAGCATGTACTAGAAAGATATTTTTTATAATCCTCTTATTAAAACTCCCCAACCACATCATTAAGTCATTATGACCTGCGTGTGCTGAAAATGAAAACAATTTAACAATATCAGCTTTTACCTTAACTTTCTTCTTATCAATAAAAACCTCCTTAGCTCCATCAACTATTTTTTTACCCAACGTGCCTTCAGCTTGAAACCCTATAAATACTATAGATGATCTTCTATCATCAAGATTATCAATCAAATGATAAATTATTCTACCACCAGCACACATTCCATGACCAGCTATAATAACTGCACCTCGTTTCTTTCTGATTGACCTCGACATACGGCTATCTTTTACTTGTATAACGTTCCTATAGAAAAATATATTTCTACCACTCTTTTCACTTTTTACAATTTCAGGATTTAAATAGTTAAAATATTTCTTATAAACATTTGTAATCTTTATAGCTAAAGGACTATCCAAATAGATTTTTATATCTCTAGGTATTTTCTTATCCTTAATAAGCAGCTTTAAAGTATAAAGAATTTCTTGAGATCTTTGATATGTAAAAGAGGGAATAACTACATTACCCCCTCTCTTTATGGTTTTATTAATTACATCTTTTAATTTACTCTCATCTTTCCCTCTATCCGAATGTTCTTTCCCTCCATATAAACATTCCGTAATTATAAACTGTGCTCTGTTAGGGTAATCAAAATTCGAATCTAATCGTGATTGTGAATTCCCAATATCACCAGAAAAAACCAACTTTTTATTCTTATTACTATCAAGTATCCACATCTCTATACTCGCAGCACCCAAGGCATGTCCTACCCTTAAAAATTTAAACTCAATATTTTTATTAATCTTATACTTTCTATTAAAATTTATTACTTTAATATGCTTAAATAACCCCATCACGTCAACCACATCATAAATTGGTTTACTTAATCTTATCTCTTCATCTGACATTTCTTTCACTAACATATACCCTTCCTCGTTTCTTTTGTTGATTTCTTCAGATTTATAACCTTGAACTTTTGCTGAATCCAAAAGCATGAGCTTTACTACTTTACTAGTAGGGGGAGTCGTATAGACTTGTCCTCTAAATCCATTTTTATATAATTTAGGAAGCAACCCACAATGATCCAAATGTGCATGTGTTAATATAACAAAATCAATAGATTTTGGATCGAATTCATATTCTTCATAATTCCTTTTCTCAATTCCAACACCTTGAAACATCCCACAATCAACCATAAACTTAGTATCCCCAACTTTTAATAAATAACATGAACCAGTAACAGTCCTAGTAGCACCCAAAAATTTAATTTTCACAACAAATTCCTTAAAATAAATTAACTATAAATAAAATTGACAAATCTAACTTAAATACTTCTCCTTAACAATATCTAATAATTTCTTTTTATCATTTAATACTGGATCCTCTATAACAACTTCAAGCAAATCTCTTAATATCTCTCCCATTCCAGGTCCCGGCTTCATTCCAATGTTTTTCAAGTCATTTCCATCAATATCAAGATCCTCAACTTTTAAAGCCATATCTTTTTTGAAAACATTACCAATTCGCTTTTGTAAAAGTTCTATCTCTTTATTATCAAAAATATTATCTGGATTAGATGATGCATCTGCTATTCTAAGTTTAAACAAATCATCAATAGACTCACTTCCTCCAACATTTCTAACAAAACGCCTAATTGCTGCATCTCCCCATTCACCAACATGCTTTCTCCTTCTCATCTTTTTCTTTCCTTTTTTATAATCTTCCTCGTCATAAGGGAAATAAAACATATGCCATCTAACTAATCTCTCTACCCTATCTATTTCTTTCTTTGAGAATCTCAACCTTTCCATTATCTCTTTTGTCATCTTTGCTCCCTTAACATCATGCCCATAAAAATGTTTTCCTTTTTTCGTTCTAGGTTTAGCAATATCATGAAAAAGCGCTGCTAATTTTACACTATCCTCAGCAATATCAACTGTACGCATCGTATGTTCAAATACATCATATCTGTGATATATAGGTTGATCAACTCCAACACCCTCTAAAAGTTCAGGTATCCATATCTTCATAATTCCTGTCTCTTTCATTAATTTTAAACCAACTGAGGGCTTTGGAGAATCATATAATATCTTTAGAAACTCATCTCGCACTCGCTCTGCTGATAAATTATCAATCATTGTTAAAACCTCTTTAATTGCTTCTTTAGTTTCACCATCCAATTCAAATCCCAAAACAGAAGCAAATCTACAAGCTCTCAAAGCCCTTAAAGCATCTTCCGTAAACCTTTCTTTTGCAACACCAACAGCACGAATTAATCTATTTTTTATATCTTTTTGGCCTTTAAACGGATCTAACAATATATCTCCTTCTTTATCTATCTTACTCAAATCTATAGCAATTGCATTCATCGTAAAATCTCTACGTGATAGATCTTCTTCAATATCACTTGTAAATTTTACAACACTTGGCCATCTAGAATTTATATACTTCTCTTCTATCCGAAATGTAGTAACATCTACAGCGTGTGATTCTCCACTCTTATCCTGAACTAATACTATTATTGAACCGAATTTAGCACCTGTAGATATAGCTTTAGGGAATATATCTAATATTTCTTCTGGGTTTGCACTAGTACCCACATCATAATCTTTAGGTTTTCTAAACATAATTATATCTCTTACACTTCCCCCAACTAGAAAAGCTTTGAATCCACGATCGTTAAGAAGTTTACTAACCTCAAAAACATAATCTGGTATTTGTAATTTAATATTTTTAGTGTCCATAATAAATAACTAGGAAAATTATACAGAGGAAATCGCCAAATGCAAATAAATATCTCTCAAGTAAAAGTGTTAAAAATTCGTTCTGCCTTCAAATGACTTTTTTAGAGTATTTTTGTCGGCATATTCTAAATCTGCTCCATTAGGAAGACCTCGGGCTAAACGCGTAACATTAATCTTATTACTTGCTATTTGGTCAATTTCTTCTTTTATATACATAGCTGTGGCTTCCCCCTCAATGTTAGGATTAGTAGCTATAATCACCTCTTCAATAGAATCATCTAATCTTGCTATTAACTGTTTGATAGTAATATCTTCAGGTCCTACCCCATTTACCGGTGATATAACACCCCCTAAAACATGATATAAACCATTAAAATCAGTACCATTCTCAAAAGCTAAAACATCTAAGAAATCTTCGACAACACATATTATTGATTTATCCCTCTCTTCACTACTACAAATATCACAAGGATTACTTGTAGAAATATTAAAACATTTATCACAATAAACAATATCGTCATTAAGACTCTCGATAATATTCCCAAGCTCTTTAGTATAATTCTCTGGACTCTTGAGGAGAAACATAGCTATTCTTGCAGCAGACTTGGGACCTAAACCAGGTATCTTTTGTAAATATTGTATTAATTTTTGTACATTAGCAGGAAGAACATTCATAACCCAAAAAGTAATATAATGATCAAATCAAGAAATATCAAATTTTACATTCCCATCATTCCTTTTATTTTATTAATATCCATATCCTTTGCCATCTCTTTCTGCAATCTTTTATTTGCTGACTTAAAAGCCTGTTTTAATCTTTTCACTAAATCATTTTTCCTAGCTTCTGATAGTAAATCTCTTTCAATCTCAATATCTTCAATTTCATTAGTTCCATTCATCTTTACAATCACAGAGCTGTCTCTCGACTCTCCCTCAATAACTAGAGCCTTCATCTTCTTTTTCATAGCTCTAGCCTCTTTCTGAAGTTTATAAATATCTCCTAATTTACCAAAATTTGCTCCCATTTTAATATTTATAATAATTTAAATATTCAAATAAAACATGCAATGCTTATTAAAGCAGGTATTATAATTTAATTCAAGTATACCATATTATGGGGAATATATTAGTCTAAAATATCTCCTAAGACTTCTAAAATAACCTTGTTATTTCCCTTCAATTCTACATCACTATCACCGGATTCTCCTGTCTTATTAGTTACTTCACAAACACAACACAATTTAATCCCAAATAAATCCTTCGAGATTTTATTAAAAACTCTTTGTGCTTTCATATCTTCAATTCTTTGCTTATGAAATTTAAATGGAACACTAACAACTAAATTCGAACCTGTTAATCTAATAGGCCTAGCCTTTTTAAAAAAGGCTGATAAATGATGATTATAAGGTTTTATATCTTTAATTAGCTTTTCCCACTTCTCTTTTATATCCTCAATCTTTATATCAACCTTTTTATCATTTAGAGAATTCTTTATCTTTTTGGGTATACCTGAGATCGCATTTGTTACGAGTCCCGATATTTTCCTTTTATTCCCACCTCTTTGTCTGCTACTAACTTCTTTATCTAATCCTTTTTCATTATCCAAATCTACATCTGAACAAATTTTAACTATAGCTACCTCAATCGGAAGTCTTCTTACCTGAGTATACTTCATTTTGTTTTCAGCTTCTGTAAACTCTGTTATGACCTTTATTAAATCCGAAATTAAAAATTTCCCCTCATTTTTCGATACCTTCTTTATCATCAAATCTCTTAAATACTCAAGAGACTGCCTGATAAATTGAAAGAGATTCACTCCAGACGAAAAAATTTTATTAAAAACCTTTAAACTCCCACTAGCATTTTTTTCTAATAATTTATCTACAAATTTAATGACCTCCTTGTCAGCTGCTAAACCCAATATCTCTTTAACATCAGCTAAATCTATCTTCTTGTCATTTTGAACTCCCATAGCACCGAGAACTTTCTCTAAGATACTTTCGGAATCCCTGAAACTCCCACCAGCATTTTTTACAATTGCTATAAGGGCATCATCACTAAAACCAACCCTTTCTTTCTTACATATATACTGTAATCTTTTCAATAGTATTGCATCTTCAGCCAAAACAAAGTTAAATCTCTGACATCTTGATAAAATTGTTGATGGTATCTTATGAGGTTCAGTTGTAGCAAGTATAAATATTACATGTTTAGGAGGTTCTTCTAAAGTTTTTAAAAGAGCATTAAAAGCATCTTTTGTTAACATATGCACCTCGTCAATAATATATACCTTATATTTACCTTCTGTTGGAGAAAAATTTACTCTTTCTCTTAATCGTCGAATTTCATCAATCCCGCGATTTGAAGCCGCATCAATTTCAATCAAATCCATAAACTTTCCTCTCTCTATCGCTAAACACGAGTTGCATCTTTTACATGGATTTCCATTTTTAATACTACTACAATTAACTGCTTTAGCAACAAGCCTGGCTAAAGATGTCTTTCCTGTACCTCTTGGACCCGAAAAAATATATGCGTGCCCTATTTTATTATCCTTTATCTGCAATTTTAAAACTTTTACAATTGCTTCTTGCCCAAAAACCTCATTAAAATCTTGAGGACGATATTTCCTATAAAGTGTTTGCATTCTGAAACTTAATAAATGATGAAATTATCAAATTATAATCAAGCTAATATTAAAGTGCAAAAAAAATATTACTAACACC
>CAZNER010000012.1:0-14125 GCA_964572065.1 uncultured Candidatus Saccharibacteria bacterium | reverse complement strand
CTATATTTTTTCATTATTAAAACGACGTTTCCTTGATTATTCACAATTTAAGATATTAACTTGCCGTTATTCAGTAATAAAAGAAACTAATCTACAAGTATACTCAAAATTCCGTTACAATTTAATAAACAATAATAATAAATAATTGTTATTATATTGTTAATATAATCCAGAATATTAATATAAGTCTTATAGGTTTTTGTTTTTGTAACTCGAGGTGATAATGTATTTATTAGAAGACATTAATTAGTTGCCTTTATTTCTTTTCTTTCTTTTTGCACTTCTACTTCTTCTTTTTCTTTTTTTCCACGCTCTCTTTTTTTCACTCTTCTTTTCACTCGGCTTAATAAAATACCTTTTATCATTTACTGTATTAAAAATGTTTTCTCTGATAGCCTCTGCATGCAGCCTTCTTAAAGCATCGTCAACAGGTTCATTTTTATGTACAACAATAGACATGATTACTTATAGTTTCTAAAATAAACTTTTTACGGCATTAAAAAATCTAGGCACTATATCGAACTGAATAATATCTTTTAGAGTGACTATTATACCTAAACTTATTAAAAATATAAACCCTATCCTTATTGCCCACTGCTTATACTTCTCAGCCATCTTCTTACCCCTAAACTTTTCTATTATAAAAAACAACAAGTACCCGCCATCTAATCCAGGTATTGGCAAAAGATTCATAATTGCCAAAGATAAATTAACTCCAGCCATTAAATTAAATATTTCCCAAAAATCCTTTACTTTTACTAATTCTAAAACCCTATTAGCGACACCTACTACGCCACTAACTCCTTCAGAAACAGGTTTTACCGATTTCTCTTCAAACGAAACTATAATAAGTTCTTTTAATATATCAAATGTATATCCAGAAAAATTTACAGAGTGAGATAAACCAGAGAATAACTTATTCTTCTGATAATCAAGTCTATAAAAAGAAGCAACTACATTATAAAACTCAACACCCAATAAAACACCTTCCTGCTCTGTATCATTTGGAACAACAGTAATATCCTTCCATTCTCCTTCAAATGACAAAACTTTTATCTCAATCTCATTTCCTTTGTTATCCGACAAGTAAGTAACAAAGTCATCAACATTCTTAACCTCTTGACTATCAACTCCCCAAACTACTACATCAGTAGGAAAATCTACTCCTTCAGCAGGTGTACCAGCTATTACATTTTCTACAATGGGTTTATCTTGAATCTCTACATCAGCACCCAAAAAATTATAATCAGATATCCTTGGTAAAAATATACTAAAATCCCTAAAAGCAAACATCATGTAAAAGATAAACACAGCAAGTACAAAATTCATAAATACTCCCGCCGTTATTACGATTACTCTTTTCGTTAACGATTTACTACTAAAACTACCCTCTTTATCTAATTCTTCCTCTTCTCCAAGCAACCTAACATAACCACCATATGGAATAATATTAATCTTATATTCTGTTCCGCCGATCTTCTTACCTATTAATTTCTTACCAAATCCAAAAGCAAATTCTTCAACAACTATTCTACACAGCTTGGCTGCTATGAAATGACCAAATTCATGTATAAAAATTACAATTCCTATAATAAAAACCAACCAAAAAAATGCTTTCAAATATATCAACATATAAAAATATTAAGAAAATAAATTATCTCAAATTATATCGAAATTAATTCCTTTTTTTTATTCTCAAAATCACTTTCAAACTCTTTATTAAATTTATCAACTAATTCTTGAACACCTTTCTTCCCTCTCTCCAATTCGTCCTCTGAAATACCATCATTCTCAAGACTATCTATAAAATCCCTCCTTATTCTCCTTATAGATACCTTTGCATCTTCTAACAATTTCTTTATCACCTTTACCAACTCCTCTCTTCTGTCTCTAGTAAGTGGTGGTAAAGGAACTCTTATCAAATCACCTTCAGATGAAGGTGTAATATTCAAATCAGACTCACTAATAGCTTTTTTTATCTTATCAACATTATTTTTATCCCAACATTGTACTGTTATTAAAGTCGGCTCAGCTGCATTTACAGCTCCTAACTGATTTATTGGCATTCTTGAATTATAAACATCAACTCTAATATCTTCTATTAAACCAGGATTTGCTCGATTACCTCGAATTTTGGATATTTCATCCCTAAAATATTTTTGAACTTTCTGCATCTCTTTTCTTGCTTTTTGCAAATCCATTTAAAATAATTTAATATTTAAAATATTTTCAGTCACTTTCACCAACTTCAAACCTTACAAATCTTCTAACTTCTATCTTTTCGCCAAAAGAAGCTATTGCTTCTTCAATTAAATTGCTAATTGTTTTCTTTTCATCTCTTACATAAGCTTGATCATATAAACAAGTCTCTCCATAGTATTTGTTGAGCTGACCTATAACTATCTTATCTAAAATATCCTTAGGCTTTCCTTCTTTCTCCAACTTATCTTTTGCTATTTCTTTTTCCTTTTCTAAAACCTTATCTGGTATATCTTCTTTAGAAACATAAATGGGGTTAGATGCAGCAATATGTAAGGAAATCTCATATGCTAATTTTTGGAATTTATCATTCCGAGCGACAAAATCTGTCTCACATACAAGCTCAACCAATACCCCAATCTGTCCATTACTGTGTATATAAGAACCCATAAATCCATTAATAGCTTCTTTCGATGATCTTTTCCTAGCTTTTAATACTCCTTTTTTCCTAAGAATCTCAACAGCTTTCTCGAAATCTCCATTCGATTCTGTTAAAGCTTCCTTACAGTCAGAAATCCCTACCCCAGTTTTACTTCTTAAATCTTTTATTAAACTTAATGTAATCTTTCCCATCATTAAAAACAATGAAAATTTAAACTATTTCTTCTTAATACCCTTTTTATCTTTCTTCTTCTTTATCTTCGCTTTTTTCTTATTTTTACCAACTTTTTTACCTTTTATAACTTTTTTCTTTTTATTTGTCTGTTTCTTAGTCTTTCTCTTTTTATCCTTTTTACCACTCTTTTTCTTCGATCTATCCTCGTTTTTGATTCCAGCGGTTGAAAAATCCACAATTTCGTGTTTTACTCCTTTACCTCTATTTCCCTTTAAAATAGCTTTTGAAATATATTTACCAAATAACTTGATAGATTTAACTGCATCATCATTTGCTGGTATAACATAATCAATATCACTTGGATCAGTATTTGAATCTACAATAGCTACTATCGGAACATTTGCTACCTTCGCCTCTCTAATAGCGATCTTCTCAAAATGAGCATCAAAAACAACAATTACATCAGGTACTTTATCTAAATATTTGACACCTCCAAATAATCTATCTAATCTAGCCCATTCTCTCCTTAAAACTGATAATTCTTGCTGAGAATACTTCTTTAAATCTTTACTTAACCTCTCTTCAATATCACGTAATGCTTTAATACTCTTATGAATCGAATCAAAATTCGTCATAAGCCCTCCTACCCATCTGTTATTTACATAATGAGCTCCACATTCTATAGCTATATCTTTTATAGTATCCCTTGCCTGTCGTTTAGTTCCTACAATAAGTATAACTCCCCCCTTATCGGTTATAGTTGACAGAAATTTCATTGCTTTAGACAATTTTTCTAATGTCTTCTCAACATCTATGATATGAAACTGCCCTTTCCTTGTATATATGTACTCAGAGAACTCTGGATTCCAACGCTTGGTCTCGTGACCAAAATGAACTCCTGCCTCAAGTAAATCTTTTATCGAGGGAAACCTAGTAGAAACAGTTTTCCTATTTTTCATGTTTTTATCCTCCTTTTATAAGGTGAATCAAAATATTTCACCTTCCTCCACTCTCATCAATTCATAAGGAAACCCCATACAAATCAAGGAGAACCTATTTGAAAGTGTGCATAATTTTAAACTTTTTAATATTACCACAAGTTATCAATATAAGCAAATTTGAGGCTTTATAGAAGCTGAGGTTCATTTTGGACTCACTTTTTTATTATTTTTTACCCTTTGTCTTTTTTATATATTTACATTTAGGAAAAGCACTACAACCAATAAACGGCTTACCCCATTTACCTTTCCTCTCTACAAGAGGACTACCACATTTAGGACATTTCTCTTTAAGCTTCAAGGGTTCAGTTTCCTTTACTTTTGGATAATCTGGATGAGCCCAGAATTTACCATATCTACCTGATTTCAAAATCATCCTCTTTCCGTCTGAAGTTTTTGGTGCTGGAAGATATTTACTTTTAAATTCATCTGAATTTACCTGCTTTTTAATCTCTTTTCTCTTATCTTTTTCACTCTTCCCATCCAATGATCTCATCCCCTTACATTTGGGAAAATCAACACAACTTAAAAACACCCCATATCTACTAATTTTCTTCACCATTTTCTTCTTACAAATAGGACACTTATATTTACTTGGACCTAATACTGTAAATTCATCTCTCTTAATCTGTTTTTCATTCCTTTTTACATTTTTGATAAATGGCTTATAAAATTCTTTAATGATCTTTAATTTACCAATTTCTCCAGAAGCAATAAGATCTAAATCTTCTTCAATTCCAGCAGTAAATCCCGTATCTACTATTTGCTCAAAATATTTTTTTAATAATTTGGTTACAACTTTACCTATTTCAGTCGGTCTAAAATATCTTCCCTCTTTAATAACATATTTCCTGCGACAAATTGTCGATATAATTGGAGCATAAGTTGATGGTCTCCCTATACCATATTTCTCCAGCGTCTTAATTAAACTGGCTTCACTATAATGAGGAGGTGGTGAAGTAAAATGTTGACAACCTAATATTTTCCTTGGGTACAAACGCGTCTTTAATTCTAATTCTGGAAGTACATTTTCGGATACGTGCTCTCGATATACTTGAAGATACCCCTTAAAAACTATAATCTGTCCTCTTGATATAAATAAATAATCACCAATTTTAATCCCCAATGTAGTGTTTTTTACCTTAGCTTTACTCATCTGACAAGCTAAAGTTCTATTTCGAATTAAATTATAGAGTTTCTTCAGCTGTCCTTTAAGCTTCAACTCCTCAACACTTTTAGAAATATCTGTTGGACGTATAGCTTCATGAGCTTCTTGAATATTTTTTGACTTTGATTTATATCTCTTTATCTTTGGACTCAAATATTTCTTACCATATTCAGACTCTATATAAGATCTAATCTTTTTTAACTCAGTTTTTACAATATTATATGAATCTGTTCTCATGTATGTTATAAAACCAGCCTCATATAATTTTTGTGCTAAGGTCATAGTTTTTCTTGAGGAATAACCGAAAATATTAGATGCTACCCTCTGGAGGGTGCTTGTAATGAAAGGTGGCTTTGGATTTCTATGTGCTTCTTTTTCTTCAATATTTGATATAATCCACTTTTTATCATAAACATAGTCTATAATTTTTCCTGCATCTTTCTCATTAGATATATCTACTTTTTTATTTTTATATTTAGTAAGTTCAAATTTTATACCTTTAAATTTTTTCTTATTCTTATCTCCATCATCTGATTTTAATACAACTTTACTTGGATTTTTATTCAACTTTTTTACTGATAGATCAGATAATATACTCCAATACTCATCTGGCTTAAATCTATCTCTTTCTTCTTCTCTATCCACAATTAAACGTACAGCAACAGACTGTACCCTACCAGCAGAAAGACCATAACTTATCTTTTTCCAAAGTAACGGTGATAATTTATAACCAACCAATCTATCCAAAATGCGACGTGCTTGTTGTGCATTTACTAAATCAAAATCTATCTCTCTTGGAGATTTTACTGCTTTTAGGACGGCTTCTTTAGTTATAGAATTAAAAACTATTCTTTCTAATTTTTTATCCTTATCTCTTAATCTTCCAGTTTTATCAATAACTTTTAACCTCTGTGCTATATGCCATCCTATCGCCTCTCCCTCTCTATCAAGATCAGATGCGACCACAAGGGTATCAATATTTTTAAACGAATCCTTTAAATACTTTAAAACTTTACTATTAGTGACTATATATTTAGGTTCAAAGTCTTTCTCTACATCAACTCCTAGTTCATTTTTGGGTAAGTCAACTATGTGCCCCATTGATGCAACAACCTTATAACCCTTACCAAGATACTTTTTAATAGTCTTAACTTTTGTTGGTGACTCTACAATAACAAGCTTCATCTTTTTCTTACTATATTTATATAATAATTTAAGTATTTTACATCTACTATGAGTCCAATACAAATTATACTAATATAAAATACCTATCCCCTTTATCTTTTGCAAGTTTTTTTTCTATCTCCATTATCGACATTACCTCTGATAATTCCGATATATCCATATTTATACCTTGGGAAATTTCATCAATAGTTGAAGCCCCTTTCTTTAAAAAATCTAACACCGCCTTCTCTTCTGAATTATCGGGTTTAATTCTTTCAACTTTTTTGCCTTCCATTTTTATATTGAATTCTTCTAAAATATCGTCAACTCTTTCTACCAATTTAGCTCCACCTTTCTGTATAAGTCTATTAGCACCAACACCACTCTCACTATAAATATCTGAAGGGACTGCAAATACCTCCCTATCCTGTTCAAGAGCTGATCTGGCTGTAATTAAAGCACCACTCTTCTTACCAGCCTCAATAACAAGCGTTCCTCTTGATAGACCTGATATTATTCTATTTCTTAATGGAAATAAACCTGAAGTAACTTTCACATCTAAATGATTCTCAGAAATTACAAAACCTTTTCCTAAAACTTTCTCATAAGTTCTATAATTAGTTAATGGTGAAGACCTATCTACTCTACCCGATAATACCGCAATTGTCCTTCCACCAGCAGACATTGCTGACTCATGTACAATTTTGTCAATACCAAAAGCCATTCCACTGACTATAGTAAAACTACATTCGACTAAACCTTTTACTAAATCCTCAGTAACTCTTTCACCATAATTTGTACATTTCCTTGTACCAACTACTGAAAAACAACTATTAAAATCATCTGATTTAAAATCTCCTTTATAATACAAAATAATTGGAGGATCGTATATTTCTTTAAGTAAATCAGGATAATTGTTATCAAAAATAGTTAAAAATGATACTTTATTCTTTTTTACCATTTTTAAATATTTAACAGTATCACTTATGCATTTCTTAGAACTAATTTCTTTTGCAATTCCAGATGGTATTAAGCTACATAAATCCTTATAGTCTGCATGAAAAACATTTTCAATGTTATTATACCTTTTAATTAATTTCTGAAATTTAATAGGACCCAAGCCATCTATCCTGCTTAATGCAAGAATTTTAAACTTTGTTTCTGGGGTAATCTCTCTATTGTTGTGTATAATATTCGCCATCATACCATTTTAAAAAATCCCTCATAACCTCTGCAGATTTATATCCCCACCCGCCGAATTCCAAATAAACAACAAAAGTATAGCGGGGATTCTCATATGGGAAAAATCCCCCTACCCAAGAATGCCCTTGCTTCTCAAATCGTCCATTAACCTTTCTATAAGATTCAGCGGAACCAGTTTTTGCGGCTGGATCAGATTCCAAACCTCTCAAAGGGAAAGCACTTCCCCATGGATCATTTACGACAAGATGCATACCTTCTTTAATTATATCTAAATTCTCTGAATCAACCGGCAATGAATTAATTACTTCTGGGGTAACCGCCTCTTTTACTTCGGAATTTTCATCCATAACTGCCACTAACAAGTGAGGCTTATACATTATACCACCATTTGCTATCGCCGACATCCATGATACCATCTGGATAGGGGTAACTCTCATAAGACCCTGCCCAATAACAGTATTACATGAATCTCCAAGATACCATTCCTCTCCTTGTAGATCCTTCTTTATTTCCTTTGATGAAACAACCCCTTTCTGCTCTCCAGGTAAATCTATTCCCGTATACTGTCCTAAACCAAAATCATCTGTATAATTATTTAGAGCGTCTATCCCTAGTCTTAACATTGTATTACAAAAATAAATATTACTTGAACGTGTTAAAGCTTGATAAATATTCAACTTTCCTAAAGGTGCTTTACCCACTTCACAGAATTCGTATCCTTCACTTAATTCCATACATCCCTCACTGTTAAAAATAGTAGATTCATCAATAACACTTTCTTGAAGTGCAGCAACAGCAACGACCGTTTTAAAAGTAGAACCAGGCGGCTGAGTCATAGAAACCGCCCTATTATATAAAGGTAAAGAAGAATCACTGCTTAAACTTAAATATTCATCCGAGGACAAACCCCTGACTATATCATTTGGATTAAAAGCAGGTAGACTTACTAAAGTTAGTATTTCTCCATTAGTTACATCCATAATTATTGCAACTCCTCCGTCAGCTCCATTTCTCTCTATTCCAGCACCAAGAATCTCTGTCATCTTCTCTTGCATTTTAGAATCAATCGATATTTGTATACTGTCACCAGAAAAAGCTTCAACAGGCATTAATTCTCTTACAGTTGTATCATTTCTATCATTTTCAATAATTCTTTTTCCATTCGTTCCTCTTAATATTGAATCGTAATACGCCTCCAAACCAACGGATCCGATTATATCACCAGAAAAATAATCTCCTGATTCCAACTCACTACTCGAGACTTCTCTTACATAACCAACTACATGAGAATAAGTCTCATCTCCAATATATTCCCTTGATGTTCCCATTTCTATAAAAACTCCAGGTAATTCTTCATTTCTAGATGATATTGATACCATCTGGTCCCTAGTTATATCTTTAACCAAGTTCACCTGAGAAACGACTATCCTCTCTCCTTCATCATCATATGCTTTCTTATAAAACTCAGCCCACAATTCTTCCCTATCAACTTCGATTATTTCTGAAATATTAGACATTATCTCATCTTCTCTTTCTATTGGTAATTGCTCTAAATTAATAACAACTTCAAAAGAAGGCTTATTTACAACTAACAAATCGCCATCTCTATCATATATTAACCCTCTTGGAGCTCTAACAACAACTTCTGAAGTCTTAATAGTTGAAGATAAAAATAAATTCTCATTTCCTTCAACTATCTGAAGATTCACCAAATTTACAAATAAAACTCCGAATAAGAATGTGATTGTTAAATACAATAGCAGGAAACGGTAATTAATTTTTCTTTTATCTTTAATAAAAATATCACTCATATATATTTACTCACCTTTTTATTATTTAAACTGATACTATTTATTATTAAACTTAATACTAACAATACTACACAGGAAATAATAATCCGTTTAAATACACTAAGTATTGAAAACTGACTTCCTAAAAAGACAAGTTTTAGTAAAAAATCGGAAATAAAAATTGAAGAAGCAGTACTGAGCAATGAAAAAACAATTTTACTCAATTTACTTTCGATACGTAAAATATTATCAAAAAAGCTTAGAATAAGAATAGGTATAAAAATCGATAATAAAGTTTCACCAAGTTTGTTTTGTAACATCAAATCTATAAAAACTGCTGATAAAATTCCAGATAAAATTGCTGATTTATATTTTTTTGACCAATAGAATAAATTTACAAGAATAAAAACAATACTTATATCACTAAATAATAAAACTTCTCTAAAAGAAACTTCAAATATAATTATAAATAATGATACTAATAAAATAATTATAATCATATATTATCCTGTCCTCTAATAACATAAATATAATCTAATTTTGTAAAATCTAATTGCAAATTAATATATGCCTCTTGAGTAGCACTAGCAGGATTATTATTAACACTACTCACTATCCCAATTATTAATCCGGCTGGATATTTACTTTCCACACCCGAAGTAACAACGATCTCCCCCTCTTCAATATTTTCATCCGGTAAAATATCTATCATTTTTAAAGTCATACCTACATCCCCCTGTACTAGCCCTAATGCTCTATCAGTCTGTCCCCTAACAGGAATATTACTTAAATTTGATGTAATAAGTATAACCTTACAAAAATATTTATCAACTGTTTTAACTACGCCGATGGCATATCCGCCAAAAACCGCTATATCCCCTTCTTTTACACCATCTGACGATCCTACATTTACTTGTAATGTATTATCATATGTAGCGTCACTTCTGATCACTCTTGCTTCCAAAATCCAAGGGTCAATTTTCATCTCCTTTAGACTTAGCTGTTCTTTTAAGTTCTCGTTCTCTAATTTTATTGCCTCTAATTCTGAAACTTGCTCAATTAAAGTTAATTTCTCTTGTTTTAATTTCTCATTTTCTTTTTTGATTTCTGAAATCTGAGATACAGCTCCTAAAATATCGTTTGCCTTCAAAGACACTTTCCTAAGCTCTAATCTAAAAGGTATGGTAGCTACAGAAGTAAGACTATAAATACCCGATACTACACCAACACTATCTAAAAGTAACAATAAAATCCCGAATACAATTGTAATTATTATAGTAATAATCCTAGTTTTAAAATTATCAAAGTCCATCAGAATTTATTAAGAAAAAATTAAATCCATTCCTCACCAACAACTTGTACTTTACTCAATAAATCGATATCTTCCAATACTTTTCCTGCTCCCTTAACAACACACGATATAGGATCTTCTGCGACATTAACAGGAGTTTTTAGCTTTTTTGAAAAATACCTGTCAATACCCCTTAACAACGAACCACCTCCGGCAAACATTATTCCCTTTTCTAATATATCTGATAACAACTCAGGAGGTGTAGACTCGATAGCATCTTTTACAGCATCTGCTATATCACCTAGCGGTTTCATTAAAACTTCTCTTATCTCGACACTGCTTACTTTAATATCTTTTGGAAGCCCAGAAACAAGATCTCTTCCTCTCATATTTATCTCCTTTTCTTTCTTTAGAGGGGCAGCTGATCCAATAGCAATTTTAATATTCTCTGCAGTCCTTTCTCCAATTAATAAATTATATTTATGCCTTGCAAAATCAACAATTTCTTCATCCATCTCTACTCCAGCAGTACGAATTGTTTTATCAACGACTATTCCTCCTAAGGAAATAATCGCAATATCAGTAGTACCGCCTCCTATATCCACAACCATATTACCAGAAGCATCTTCAATTGGTAAATCAGCGCCAATAGTAGCAGCCATAGACTCTTCTATAACGTAGGCTTTTCTAGCACCAGCAGATAACGCTGCATCAATAACTGCTCTGGATTCAACTTCAGTAACAATCGAAGGTACTCCAACTACAACTCGAGGTCTCGGGATTTTAAATGATTTTATGTCCCCTTCATGAGCCTTTCTAATAAAATATCTAATCATTGCCTCAGTTGTATCAAAATCAGATATCACTCCATCACTAAGAGGTTTAACTGCAACAATATTGGCTGGAGTACGACCAATCATTCTTCTTGCTTCAGCTCCTACTGCAAGTATCTGTTTTGTATTTTTATTTAAAGCTACAACAGAGGGCTCTTTTATTATTATCCCCTTACCTTTAACAGTAGCCATTGTCTTCGTAGTCCCCAAATCTATTCCAATATCATTGGTCACTAATCCCCATAAACTATCGATAAAATTCATTATTTAATTAACTTAAATTTAACAATGAATACGAATTCAAAAAATCTATATGTGGTCTATAATTTAATATTTTAATAATTCAATCACCTCTAAATGAGAAAATAGAAATTCATTAAAATTATTTTTCTTCTTTTTTTCTCATCTTTTTATAACATTTCATGCAAATATCCACTGTTTGGACCTTTCCGTCTTTCTCAATTTTTATCTTTCTTAAGTTCGGTTTAAATTTTCTAGAAGTCCTTTGAGCCCTATACTCCCATCCACCCCCATATTTATGCCTTCTACTGCCACCAAACTCTACCTTCTTTTTACAAAAAAAACATTGCCTACTCATATTGAAAACAACTTAAATTAAAATCATAGAAATCGTTGTATATTATAACACATTTTTATTTTTATCAAGAATCAATTATTTTTTATATTCATAGTGAGGATTAATTAAACAAAAGTAATTAAAAAAAACTCTAAATTGTATTTTTTATATTTTATATTTATGCTATACTATGATTACCCTACATTAATCGATAACGTAGGAAGTTAAAATTGAGCCTGATACAAACCCTTACGGGAACCCAAAATCGTTCTGTGCACTTGTTGTCCAGAATTGAGGGTACCCACTTGTAAAGTGGGGGTCAATTTGCTTCCAACAACGGTAATGTAGGGTTTCTTTTTGTATTTAGAAAAATAAAGGTTGATTAATGAGAATAATGTAATATATAATACATTAACTTATAGCTACAAGCCGAGATAGCTCAGTGGTTAGAGCAACGGTTTTGTAAACCGTAGGTCGTGAGTTCGAATCTCGCTCTCGGCTCTCTAAGAATTTGAATAAAAGTTAACAATCATATACCAGGGGTACCGAAGTGGTCAAACGGGGCAGACTGTAAATCTGCTGGCGTAAGCCTTCGCGGGTTCAAATCCTGCCCCCTGGATTCCACAAAAAATCGAAGTTTTTTATAAAAATTATATAGTTTTATCTTCTTTTACTTGTTCTTCCCAATCTCTTTTATCTTCTTCCATAAGTTTCTTAGCAGAATAATATATTGTGCCTCCCGGTTTTACAGCTAATAAAACCTCAACTCTACCTCCTTCATTTTCTACTATAGAAATATCATATCCAAGACTCCTCAATATTTTAGAAAACTCATCATGAGTACTAAACTTATATTTTTCATCATAAAAATCATGAGGCTGAAAAGAAGCTTTCAAGACTCCACCAGGTACCAAAATTCTATCTATCTCTTTCACTTTGTGATAATTCTTTACCCATTATTTAATATATTAAAATATATTCTCTCAATTTTATCAAATAAGCTAATCTATATGTATATATTAGTTGTTATAAAACCTTGCATAACAATCCCCCACTGCTATAATATCTCCCAAATGAAAAAGCATATAGCTATCGTATCTACAATTGGTGCAGGTAAAACAACAGCCGCTAAATATTTCACTCAAAAGGGATTTACTTACTATAGATTAAGTATAGCTATATATAACGAAATCGAAAAAAGAGGTCTAGACTATAAAAATAGAACATTATTACAAGATGTGGGTGATGAGATGAGAAGAAAAGAAGGACTAAGCATTCTTGCTAAAATAGCAATTAAGGAATTTAATAAAAATCCATCTAAACAATACGTCATTGATAGTATCAGAAACCACTTTGAAATAAACGAGTTGAAAAATAAATTTAAAAATCAATTATTAATAATAGCAATTGATGCTCCAATAAAGACACGGTATAAAAGAATAACTTCACGTGCTGAGTATAACGAGAAGTATTCATATAAAAAATTCCTGAAAATAAACAAACGAGATTTGGGGATCGGTAATAAAGATAATCAACAGAATAATCAAAAATGCTTAGATATGGCTGAAGAAAATATTTATAATGATAAGAGTATGAAAAAGTTATTTAAAAAATTAGATACTATCTACAAAAAACACTTTAATAAAAATTTTTAACTTCATAACTCAACTATTTTTCTTCATACTATTACTTTATAAATACTGCAATCAAAACAAAATTATTGTATAATAAAAAAGTTAGATAAAGTTAGATTAACCTTACTTACGTTCCTTACAGTGGAAAATCGAGTCTAGTTCTTAAAAAAAGTAATATTGCCGATGTAGCTTACTTCAACATTCTCAGTATAAACAGGTAAAGTTTTCGGCGGCAATGATACTGCCGAGGTAGCTCAGTTGGTCAGAGCACTCCCATGGTAAGGGAGGGGTCATGGGTTCAAATCCCGTCCTCGGCTCCATTCCAGAAATTAATTTTAGAATACTAAAAAAAAATAATAATATGCAAATAGAAGGAAGAAATCCAGTTCAAGAACTCTTGAGATCAAATAAAAAAGTGTCAATACTATTTATCCAACATAGTATTGTAAAAAACGACAAAATTAAAGAAATAGTTTCGTTTGCACAAAAAAAGGGAATAAGAATTAAAAAAATCGGTAAAAATAAATTAAAGAAGATGTCAAGAACTAAAAATCATCAAGGAATTATAGCTAAAGCTATAAGAGAATTTGATAATCTAAATGTAATACTTAATAATTTAAACAAAGAAAGAAAACAACCATTTTTTACAATA
>CAZNER010000011.1:35574-37309 GCA_964572065.1 uncultured Candidatus Saccharibacteria bacterium | reverse complement strand
ATCTACATATAGAATTAATTTACATTTATTATATTTTAATAAAGAATTAATTGCTATGTAAGCAACCCTATATTGATCCGTATACATAAAAGCTATATTATTCATAATAAATCGCTTATAAATTTAAATTCTAAATCATATTTTCTATCTAAAACATCTAAATTTTTAATTATATTTCTCCAACCGCATTCTATATCGTTAGTACAATAATATCTAGAAATTAAGTTAGAAAAACAATGTCCATGACCGAAAACATATTTTAGTCTTGTATCTATTTCTTTTTCTATTGACCAATTATATGTAAAAAATTTTAAATTATTAAATCTTTTATTAAAAAATAAATGATGATTTCTATTATAGTGTTCTAGAATTATCCATTTTTGATTGGTTTCTTCGATAACTTCTATTATTTCTTTAGAAGTCTCCCACCTTGGTGTTCTCCATATATTTTTATATGGTATTTTTTGATCTTTCAATAAAGTTAAAGCTTTATTAAATTTAATTTTACAGTTTTCTTTATTATCTATAAATTCATGCCTTTTATGTTCGTAACCATGTACTCCATATTCTATCCAATCCGTACTAAAATCTGGATTAAAAGGATACGTATCCCGCCTATTTCCTTCTGAATATAGAGGGGTAGTCATTAAAGTAACTTTAATTGGATAGGCACTTCTTACTTTATATAGTACCTCAAGTACTTGCCTACTTTCTGGAATAAATCTATAGTCGTCTAAATCAATAAAAATCTGTCTAGTTTTTTCCATAATAATTTTCTAGTTGATTAAAGATACTATCAATTCTTTTATATTCTTTTCTTAAATTTTTAAATACTTTATCTTCTTTAATTTCATTGCGATAAATTTTATAATAGTTTTTATATAAATCCGAATCTAAAAACATTTTATTTCGACTTCTTATAGCAGATAAATGAAATCCATGATGTCTACGAAATAATGGTTTATTATAATCTATCCATGTTGTTTCATCTGGATTATATTCTTCTTCTTTTCTAGGAAGTTTTATATCAGATTCAACACACAAATTATATAAATACTCTTCATCATTTTGTTCTTTGAAATCTCTAACTTTTAATTTCTTAAAATATTTTTTAGTTACAAAATGGGATAATGTAAGTCTGTTTATTTTTTTATTTGGTCTTATAATGTTACTACAGCAATCAAGATTACAAACTTTCATATGTTTTAAATGTTGGGTTACTATATCCGGTTGTTCTTTAATAAAGAATATATCTACATCCGTCAAAAAATAATAATCCGTAATAAAATGTGGTTTTACAAGTATTCTCTTAAATATTATATCTTTACCATTAAGATAAGGATCTAAAATTAACTCATAATTCTTAAAATCTAAATTAATTATACTAGACTGTGTATTTGTTGTGCAAAAAACTTGAATATAATAATCTGGATACGCTTTATTTATACTATAAATAAAAAAAGGTATGTAATCAATATATTTTTTATTAGCTACTGTATATATAGTTAACATTATAGTATTTACTATGACCAAGATCCATCATTATTTATAAAATAAGTAGTACCAGTCGAATCTTTTGCTGTAAGGGTATTAGTAACAGAATCCCAACCTAATCTAACAAAATTGGCATTTGCATTACCAGGACTAGGAGATGATACTGCCTGGATTTCTACATATCCACATTTTTCTAAACCTTCTGTTCCGTCTGACGCTAAATTAAAATCACACACACCAT
>CAZNER010000011.1:0-35474 GCA_964572065.1 uncultured Candidatus Saccharibacteria bacterium | reverse complement strand
CCATAGAATTTTCCGCTACTACTTCTATATAACCGCATTTTTCTAAACCTTCTGTTCCGTCTGACGCTAAATTAAAATCACACACACCATTTGTATCAACTACCGGAGCGTATATATCAGCTCCTGCACTGTCTGTTAACCATATGGCAGGTATATTGTGAGTACCATCACATAACCACATTTTCATAAATCCTGCATTAGCGGCTGCAGGAGGCGCCATAGAATTTTCCGCTACTACTTCTATATAACCGCATTTTTCTAAACCTTCTGTATTGTCAGATGCCATGTCAAAATCAATATACGTCCCGGATACAGATACTTTTAAATTTCCGCTCCCATCTACCTGGAAATCAGTATAATGAGTGTCTGCTGTATGGGATAGCCGTAGCTGTGCCGCTGAACTATCAACTACTTCAAGTTTTTTGGCCGGCGTGGTATCTCCGACACCCATATTTCCACCACTCCCTATACTCACTCTTATCGTATCGTCGGTAAGAACATCAAAACGGCTTTTACCAGACAAAAAAGGGTCATCGGAAACAGCCCTTATTCTGGTCGCTGAAAAACCGCCTTGCCTTAAACTAATCGTGCAGGTCTGACTGGCATCTGTCCCTGAATTTTCGATATAGATGCTGGGGTCGTCTGATTTTTGAACATGCAACCGGCCAATTGGTGAGTCCATACCTATTCCTACATTACCACCGGTGAAATAACTATCTCCGTCAGAATCCAAAAGCACCTTTGTGCTGCCGGCGCTATCATTTATTCGCAAATCCATATCCCTCGTAGCATCTTCATAAAAACCCCCACCTTCTGTGTTAGTTGTACCCCTAATTTTTAATGCCCAGCCTGCAGCTTGATTTCTAATAGCGCAGGTAGAATCTGCCGGAGCATTATTTACTAATAAAGTACCGGTAGTTACAACATCCGCAAAAGTTGCATCCTCAGTTAAATTTGCTGTTATATGATAAGCGCTACTATTATCCTTATATACTAAATTCCCATCATTATCGGTTTCTACCGCTATTTGATTCTTCTTTAAATTTGCTTGTAAATCGGCTCTGGTATTATTAATTCTTGTTATTTTATGTTTTACTTCTTCTGCCATAATTAAATCTCCTTTTTAGTTATAGTCATCTTGTATATCATAACCTTGATCTGGAGCAGCATCTTTTGAATCATAACTATCTTGCCAATCATCCCATCCCATAAAAGCCCATGAATCATAACTATCTTGTACTGCCCCAGAAGGTATATACGGAGTAGAACCACTAGTTATTTGTAATAAAGCATACTTCCATTTATTTTTCGGCCACCACATTTTGGTACTATCCATTATAATATTATGCGCAGCCATTGATATAATAGATCCAGAATCTGTTTTTAATCTCCATCTTGGCGTATCATAATGTTCTTCTAGCAAACAACCTACTCCAGAATATGCATGACCTATTCTATGTACTGCCCTTTCTGTAGAACCATTCATTGCTGCATCCCACAAAAAGTTAATACCTTTTCTATATCCTTGCAATCCGGTATTGCTATGATAAGAATAACTATCTTGATAAAACATTTTATTAGTGTCTACATATACACCAAAATTATTATATATAGCACTAGAACGTACTTTATCTAAAGATAAATTATCATATATAACACCAAGATCCACAGAGGCAGATACAAATTCCCTTGCGTACGCTCTGAAAATATGATAAGTATTTGTTCCTATTAGGTTTACAGGATATACTTCTTCATCGAGAGATCTGAATAATTTAAAAACAAATTGATCTACTGAACCAGATACAAATTTACTTACATAATCCGCCATTTATAAATCCTATGTTGATTGAGTAACAGTTATGGTACCCGTTGTTGCGTATGCTGTTGAAGGCATTGAGATATTGCCAGTGGTATTATCTTTCGTTCCTACAGATCCTGATGCCGGCTCAAAAGTAGATAATGGAAGTAAAACATCATCTACTCCTGCAACATCGGTTATTTCTTCCACAATATCTGCTTGTTGTATTTCTTCCCCTATTAAATAATTACTTAATTTATCACCTATCGCCAATTCTACATCTTCTACTACAGTAAGAGGATCATAACCAGCTTCAACTGTTATAGTGGCACTAACATTAATGTAAGAAGGTATTGCTTGTTTTATTAATACATCAGCTGCAACAATGTGTTCCGAATCTCCATTAATTAAGGTCTGCAATCTATTAACTAATGAATTATATTGATAAGTTATAATAAAAGAACCTGGATAATCTACTAACCATTTTATTTTAGCTTGCCCCATTATAGACCAACCATAACCAGAACTATTATCTTCTTCCCATTCATAATCAACACCTGCTGTTAATGATCCAGAAGCGGAATTTACTACTGTAGCATTACTTGCTGTTATTGGTGGTTGTGTTTGTACTATATAATCTAATGGTGGGTATATGGTTGGCGCGTAGGTATCGGTAGCTTCTGCCACTGTAGAGCCTTTTACATAAATATCTACAGCACCAGCAATTTGTCGAGTCATTTCAGAATCCCTACTTGATACTACTTTTACGTCAACCACATTATCATCTGCAGCACTAATTAGTGTATAATAACCATCTATAGTCCCTATATTATTACCGGCAATACGAGCAAGTATTCTTGCTTTTAAAGCATCAATAGTTTCAATATCCGCGCCTCCAGATGTAGCATTTTCATTATAAACCCCATCAATACCTGATATTGCTGTAGACATAACAGTAATGTTCCTAGAACCTATATTACCATCATCTCCCGCTTCTACCGCTTCAATATTAGCATCTATTTCATATTTAGAAGATGCGGGATCAAAATAACTAGATGCTTGAGACACATACATAACTACAGATTGCGTAGTACGAAAAGATACTGATTTCTTTTCTGCTGTAGAAAGTGTTGCTATAGTAGTACCAAAAGGTATTGTAATATCAACAGTTGGTGCAGAAGACTTAAAAAAAGATACAGTACCTGTTGCTCTAACAGCATTTTTACGAGACAACTGTAAATTTTCTGCAAGTTCTATAATATCATTATCTGTTCCTGTTGCTGGACTTTGGGCATTAGATACTAATTCATTCTGTTCAAACAGTCTTGCAAATTCCCCCGCAGGAGCGTCTATTACTACATCTCTAGTATAGGTACCTTCTTTAGTATCTACATTAAAGGTTACGGTTTTAATATAATTTATTATTGATTGTATTATGGTGGTTAAAGATCTTGACATATATCACTACTCCGTTAAAATTATAAAGCATTCATAGCATCAATCATTTCTATATATTTATTAAATTTTTCTGTACTTTGTATTATTGCCTGTTTTGTGGTTTCAGTATAAGTGGTTAACGCTGTATATTTAACAACTTGATCTTCCCAATATTGTAATTCTGCTTGTAATGTAGGAAACATACGTTTGCGTAATGTGCCAACCCCTTCAATAATTTCATAAACTAAATCTGAAGCTTCTTTACAGTCGCGCGCAAATTCTCGAAAAGGTATTTGATCAAAAAGATTAACATAACTTTGTATTTTAGCATTAATAGTATCAAAAGTAGCTCTTGCTTGTCTTGATAATAAATCAAAACGTAAAGCCTCTGCTGATATTTTACTTAAATCCATAGCATACCTGGCCTTCTGTTGCTGTAACCAAGTTTTGAATGCAGTACGATACGAAACAGATAAAAACAGTAAAAACGATACAAAACATTTAGCTACACTATATTTACCTGCAAGCTTTGAAGCCAAGGTCTCTTGTTCTCTAGTTAAAGCTGTTTCTATTTTTGACATATTAACTTATTCCCCCAGTTGGTTGCGTTGTAGTATTACCTTTTGATGTAAGTGACGTAGGAATTGGATTGGTTGTTAAATATATAGTTAAAGCCGTTTTTAAACTTAAACCGCCATCCATAGGAATAGGCACCCATGTTTGAAATATTCCAATTAATCCTGTAAGCCAACCCCAAAAAGAAGCATCTACTGTAATATTACTTTTAACTTCTAGACTTGCATTATTCTGAAAATGTTCTATTATACCTGTTGCTGTAGCTTTCAAATTAGCAACTAATTTACTAGTACTTTTAGGAGCATCGTGTCCAGTTACTGTTGCGAGTTCTGATACTGCAATAGCATCAATAGCTGTAATTTGATTAGGTAATTCAGTTTTAAATAAATTATTTGTAAGCATACCATTGGCTAAAGCCAAAACCAGCCCGGTACCTTCAAAAGCTTTTAATTCTCTTATAGTAGAAGATAAATTTCCTGAAATAGTTGCTGTAGTAATAAAAGTTATATCACCTATAAGTAATGCCATTATTGTGCCTTTGTATTATAAGTTTTTACATTAGTTACACTTGGACTTGCTTCGGCTGCGGCAGAAAAAGTAGTATAAGGAATAACAGGTATAACTGTCGGGATACCTAAATTTCCGATATGTACATGAGTATCAAAAACAGTAGTACCAAAACTGTCTGTAAGTAAAGATTGAACTTGACTATTATCTCCTCCTATTTTAACATTCCCTACTGCTCCAGATTTTAAAACTATATCGGTTATGGATTCTAACTCTATTTTCCCTGTTGTAGTTATAGTATAAGTTCCGGTAATAGAATCAGAAACGTTTCCTATAATTGTTTTTTTTGAACCCCCTGTAATATTTACCGTTTCTCCTAGACTGATAGTTTTTTCATAACTTCCTTTAATATCATATTTAACACTTCCGGCCTTACTTAATTTAAAATCATATTTAGTAATAGGAAAAGGATTTGCTAAAATTTTTTCATCTCTTAATAAAAAATGTACAGCTATTTGATCTGATCTTGCTGTAACTGGAGATGGAGGTAGTCCAGAGAAACTAACTTTTTGTCTTAAATCATTAACTTCAGTACCTAATATACATTCAAGCATTGGAGTATCGGATTCTTGTAGCCCCAAATCATCATCTGATGTTTCTATTATTTTTAAATGTGTTTCTGTCAATACATTATTTCCTACATCTATAGGTAAGGCAACATTCTTTAATACTGGTGTATCTTCTGTTTCTCCTGTTGTAGGATCTATAAAAGGTCTCTGTAATACGCCCATAAACAATTCTCCAGCTTCTGTTCGGGCTTTCCAATTTCTAGTTAAATGTTCAAGTAAACTTTCTTCTCTAACTAATCTTATATATTCACCAAAAGCTGTTTTTAATTCTATATCTCCCTTTTTATTCATAAAAATTTCTGATCCTAATATATCTGATCCTCCATAACTTTTTATAAGTTGTTCGCCACTATGTACTTGTCTTACTTTTTGGGTAGTTACTTGTTCTGGATACCCCGGTGTTATATATCTTAAAATAAATAATTCTTCTGCAGTATTAAAACCACATATAATAATAGAATCTTTTACGGGACAAGAATAAAATCCCCAATTACTTTGGGTAATAGGAACTTTAGTTCTGCCTCCTGGATGATCTAACCAATTAATTGTCATATACCATCCAGTCTCGTTAATTTCTTCTATTTGTCCTATACGTAGAGCAAGTTTACTGCTATACCAATCTCCTAATCCTTCATATTGTTTCTCCCCAGGAAATAATAATTTACCGCTATTGCCCATACCTAGAAAATTAGGCATTTATAAAACCCCTTTTGGATACTTTGTTTTATCTTTTTGTCCGAATTCAATAATGTTTTGTATCAATTGAACAAAATTTTTATTGCTATTTTTCCAGAAATCAGTACCTGGACATTCAGTGTTGCCATAATCATGATGCATTTTCATAGTATTTATTACTCCAGCATTTGTGGTATTTAAAGTAGTAACGGCTTTACTACCAGAATTAAAATTTACTTTACTATAAAAAAATTGTTTAAGTAGGGCTGTCGCAATTATCATTAAACCATTATATTGGGCAGTACCTACAACAAATGGTTGCTTACTATAATTACCCATAATAGAAACATGAACAGCGTTTTTATTCATATTACCAGTAGGACAAGCCGCAGCATAAGCATGAATCCCACTATTGGCTTCCTCAATATCATACAATCTACTAATAAGTAAAGTTATTGGCGCTGTAAAATTAGGATCTGGGATAGGATTACAAGGATCATATAAAATACTATATTCATTACTTTTATTTCTAGTCCATCTACGAGATGCGGCAATTTTACCAAGTTTAGTCACAACAAAGTCATATCCTATACCCCATGCATAACCTTTTTTACCTGATTGATCATCTTTCTTTTCGTATCTAAAATATTTGGCTAAACCTTCCAATGTTTCTTCTGATTCCCCTGCGGTGTGGTGTAACATAATATATTGTAAATCTGTAGTAAATCTTTTACCCCCGGATTCTGCTACATCTTGTTCTTGTGTATAAGCCCTTCGTTTTTTTTGTCTTTCTGCAACTTCCGTAATATTTATAGATTTGCCAGATTGATAATCTAATATCTCTGGAGCTATTTCCCACGGCTTTCTACCATATTGTAAACTTAAAGTAGTAACAAATCTATCACCGAAAGAAAAACTATGCGATATACTATGGGTATAATAAATCATATTACGGAAAGGTATGTATACCGGGAATCCTTGCGTAATTTCTGCCCTTCCTGTTATAGTAACTTCCCCTTGTAAGCGATTTCTAAATAATCGCATCATAATGGATTTGGCGTAATAAAAACAATCATCATTATCTTTACACAAAGGTTGGGATAAAGTCATAAAACGCATACCATATTTTAAAATTAATGTATCATCTTGATACCAATTAACTCGAGACATTTTAGGTTCTAAAGCTCCCTGTAAAAAATCTTTTTCCCCCGTAACTCTTATATGGGTTTGTATATCATCATCAGATTCTAGAAAACTCCATGAAAGAATATCTGTATCTTGTAATATATAAACATCCGGAGTGGCGGCAGTTAATATATGATAATTTTCATATCTTGGCTGATGGAAATTTATATTGCCGTCAGTATCAGCATAAAATTCAAAATTAACAGTTTTTGCAGTATCATAACAAATATCCCTACGCGTTTTATATTCAGATTCAAATTGTACATTAGTTTCTTGCGTAAATCTATTATAAGGAGCCCATTCTATAAATACTTGCCCATTTTCATCCTTCGCGTTTTTATCTGTATATGGAGGTTCTTGTATTCTTAATTTACTTTGGTTGAATAAAGCATCTGTTATTGATGGGGGCGATAAATAAGAATCTTTTTGTTGTAAAGTTAATCGTTCTAAACCTGATGGATCATTATTAGCTTCTTTAAAAGTACCCACCCCCGTAAGAGACGCTTTATCCATATCGGAACCTCTTGATGCTAATTCTTTATCTGTAGTACCTAAAATCATAGCTCTGATAATCCAATCCGGTCTCCAACCAGAAAAGCGTTTAGTAAACATCTTAAATTGGTTTACTAAATCGGTTTCTAATTCTTTAAACCCACCAAGTGCAGGATTTATATTCACTTGAGATAATCGTAACCATTTAGTAATATCTTCCCCCGCTATTTGAATCTTATCATTATCTTCTCCGTATTGATCATTTACGTGATTAACTAATCCTGTAAAAACTCTTATTAAATCATTTCTTAAATTTTTTGGTCTTTCTGATGTCAATTCT
Organism: uncultured Candidatus Saccharibacteria bacterium; assembly: GCA_964572065.1. Taxonomy (GTDB): domain Bacteria; phylum Patescibacteriota; class Dojkabacteria; order JAHIVN01; family JAHIVN01; genus CAZNER01. Next base: position 27,835 of record CAZNER010000011.1, on the reverse strand, counting down.
GTAGTAGTAAAACTCCTCGCAAAACGTTTAGATAGATAAATTAATATTAAATCTTGAGCTTCAAAAACACATTTTCCTTGTTCTAATTGTCCTTGATATTTAGTATAAAATTGTTCATTCTTAAAAGTTTTAACTATTAATCTCTTACCTGTTTTAGTATCTGTATATGTATTTCCTGATTTATTAACTATACGCCATTCTAATTTTCCGGTTTTACGATCTGGTTTATAACAATATCTGTTTAAAACAGCGTGTTTACCTGAAGAATCAATTTTTGATACATCGTATGTTTTATAAATAGGATATGGACCCCACGCTTCAATTATCACTTCATGCTCTTCTTCAAGCCACGCTTTACCATGCTGATAGGGATAAAAAGATACCATTTGATTCCGACTTAGACCTTCTAATTTAGCTTTTTCTACCGCCTGCATTAACTTAGAACGTATTTCATCTTCATTTTTATAAATATCACTTATTTGATCTTTTGGCTCATCTTTTACAAAATATTTATTCCCTTTATTTTGAATAGTCAATGAAAAAGTACCCGGACTATTTGCGAGAGTTAATGTAGTATTCAATTGGATAACATCAGATACATCTAAAGTAATCCATTTAATAGAATCTCTTTCACTAAAATTCTGAGGTACTTTAGCAAAAAAAACTCTCGCATCAGGGAAATAATGAGTAACTGGTTCTGCCATAATTTAAAATTGTTCCTTAATATCTTTAATTTCAGCTGCAGTTCTTCGTTTTAAATTATTCTTTACTAAATTAGTACTAAGTTTAGAAATATTAGTTGTAGTATCATCTATACTTTCTACACTAAACTTAAAACTATAATCAAAAAGATATGGTTGATCTTTATCTTCATCGAACGTAAAACTATCAAAATGGCCCACATAAACAGTATCTCTATAATACAAGCCGAGTAATAGAATATCTTCTGCGTTTCTATCATCATGATCTTCTTTATATAAAGCTTTCAATTCTGAAAGTTTCCTATAAGCTTCCGTTTTAGTAATAGCTATCTGCTTTTTTGATATAGATGCTGGAGGGGGCTTTATAAATTTATTCTTCAAGTAAGTCCTTGAAGCTCCAACTACTCCTGTATTTTCTTCTGTTACTGCTTGATAAGGTTCGGATTCTAACATTCCTCCCGTTTTACCTTGTACAGATATAACCATAATATCATTACCCCAATGTTGGAATTCCCAACCAACCCTACTTTTCATTTTTGTTTTATTTTTGTTCCACGCTTCATTCCAATGATCTGGGTTTCTATAAAAAACAAAAGTACTTATGTCTGTTTTATTACTTTCTGCTATACTTAATAGTTTTTGTTCATACTTGGTAGTACCTTTTATATAAAATTTAGTAAGTGTATCATAATTTTTTGCTGCACTAGTTTTATTTTTAAAATAAGGTAACATTTCTTCTGTCATATATAAATATTTACCTATAGTATCTTCTTTAATATATAAATAAGCCCACGTCTCTTTTGTTGGCTTATACGTAATATAATCTATTTGAATTTTATCATTTTCTTCTAGATAACCTGCTGCTATTCTATTTTGATCTACAGGACCGTTTTCGTCATCGGGAAAAAAATCATCTTCTGCAACTTGAGATATGTCGTTTTCAAGACTATTAACTTCATCTTGAGATATAACAGGTATTTTAAAAATACGCATTTTTGCTTCTGGAATTTTCTTTGTTGCCATAATTATTACCTTTGACTATAATAATTTTTTATTTCTTCTCTCACAAGCTGTGTCACAGCAGGCTTTAAGTTTCTTTCAAGATGTGTTGCAAGACCTTCATTGTCTACTGTCATATTCATTGTAACCCCTCGAACATTAACAGTATCAATCATCGCTTTTTGTCTAAAAGCTTCTGGTTGAAACAATTGTTCTTTTTCTTTCGCTTGAATTTCTCGCAACCTATCCGTAGCATCTTCTAACTTATTAGCTTTAGATATTAAAGCTATCTCTCCTGCAGTACTTGCCGCCGTTATACCCAATGAAGCGCCACCACTAACTGGGGCGAATAAGGCTGCTAAATCTCCGCCTAAACCCGCAGCCCCCCCAAGTAATCTATATTTAGCTTCTTCTGTAGAACCAGTAACTAAATCATGTATACCTTCAACAAGTTCTTTAACAGACCATGCGGCGCCAAGAACAGGTATTACAGAACCTCCAAGTCTTGTGGCAGTTCTACCAACAGTCCTTGCTCCAATTTTTGATCCTGTTTTGCCAAGTAATTCTGGAAGAAGAGACATTTGTTGCCCGGCAGCTGCGGCAGATAACTTGGTTGCTCCAGCTCCGAATAAATTACGAAGAAAACCCAAAGCTGATTTTCCTAGAAAAGCTGTACCAGCCGCTCCAAGTATGCCAGCTATACCACCGCCTACAACGCCAGTAGCTGCAGGACCAAAACGTTGAAACATGGGAACAGCTAATTCAGAGCCAAGTTGTTTAGCTGACGCCAATACTGTATCTGTCCAGTGTTGTAAAGCTTTTTGGGAATCTCTTAATACACCTTCATAATCTTCAACCGCCTTACTCATCCTAGTTCTAATATCATCCATTGTTTGCCCTGTTGCTATTCTTTCCATGTCTCTAGCTCTTAATGCTTTATCCGTAGTTTCTATTTCTTTCTGTGGTATACCAAGCATTCTAGCGAAAGCATCATATAAATGAGTAACTCTACCTCGCAAATTGCCCAAATCTGTACCCGTTGCTTCAGAACGATTGGTTACATAATCTAACATAGAAGCGGCATCTGTCGCTTTACCCGACAAATTATCAAAACCCGTTAACATTAAAGCAAGCGTAGCAGGAAGACTTCTTCTTATATTCATTAATTCTTCTTGAGGTAAAGAACGAAGTAAATCAGACATACCAAAAGGTTCTAAACCTCTAAACCTTACTCCGTAAGTTTCCATAGATGCCGCATCCAAAGCAGTTTGTATTTGTTCGGGTAAATATTCAAAAGCCTGATTTAACATAGCACCAAACTGCAATCTTTGTCCTGTTGCCCCCGGTAATCTGAATTCCATTAAATTCTGTACTACAGCTCCTACGTCTTGATAAGATATAGCAAGTTCCTTATTTCGTGTGGTTAAAGCATTATAAAAATATGCTGTGTAAGATTGGGCGTCTTGTGTAGTAATACCAAATTCGTGTAAACTTCTAGTAAGAGAAGTTATAACACCAGCGTAACGATCAGCATTTAAATTAAAATTGCGGGCTACGGCATTGATTTCATAAAAATCTTGTATGGCATTACTAATACCTCCACCAAGAGAATACATTAATTGTGTGGCTTCTCTTGTAGCTCCAGGTACTACAGATTCAAATAAAGTAAAAGTACCTATTAACGTGTTCAGATCTTCTTCGGATTGTAATATAGGATCTCTTGTTGCAAGTAATTGAGGTATTACATCAAAAGCAACTTTACGTCCTAAACCTCCATATTTATCACTCATATCCCCAATCAAAGATAAATAATCTTCTGAAGACATATCTAAATTGTGTAATGCCAGATTAGCTTTGGTCGCCATATCTTCATAGTCTTCTCCCACATTAGATACCGCAAAACCCGCTTCTGTCGCAACAGTAATTACTTTACTCCAAAAACCTGCTTGAGTACGTACTGTATTCATAGTTTGAGTATCTAATTTGCGCATAGTACCAATAAATTCAACAGTTCTATTAAATAATTGACCAATAAGTAAAGGTCTAAGACCTACCCTTAATAAACTATCAAAAGCAGAATGTATATCACCAACAGCTGCAGTAACTTGTTCTGCTCCTTTTGTATCAAATTCAAATGAATAATTTTGACCTGGTATATCGGGCATTATAAATAAACCTCTTTTCCGTTAACCCCATACTTATTTTTAGTACTCTCCCAATCCGTATTTTTATTTTCTTTACCTATATTTTCTTTATTTGTATTTTCTTTTGTATCTCCAAAAGTTCCAGCAATCATTGCTGCGTGTTGTTTTTCATAATTAATATTAACTCTCGCTTCTTCTTGTTCTTTTGCTTTTTTATACATTTCTGGCTGTAACCAAAAACGCAACTCATCAGCCCAAGTATTAAATTCTTTATTTTTTAATTCTTTATCTTTATTCTTATTCCACAAAACCCAACGCTGCTGTATTAAATTTAATTTATTATCTTTTATTGTAACAACAGAATTTAAGCCCGTCTCTGTTGATAATTGCCACAAACTGCGTAAATAATCTTGATTGAATAAATCTGTAATATCATACAAAACATTATACCATTTTGATAAAAAGAAAATAAATTTATTAGCGATAGTATGTAAGTAAAAAGGAGGAAAAGCTTTTACATAAGTTAATTTTATTTTATAATCTTGTTTTATAAGTAAATCATTTACTGAGTATAAACAGTTAGTTACAAGATCAACCATATCAAATATATCTATAGAAGCTTTTCTCAAATCAAACAATTTTAATCCGATATGCCAAATACGCTTATCTCCTTCTTTGCCAAAAACATTCTGTATCACCCTAATTGGATAATTACCTTCAATTATAGCATCTACAATTTCTTGTTTTGTTTTTTCATTCAACATTGTTAATAGGATTCTTCTTACAAATTTTTATATGTTCAAAAAGAGTCTTTTCATCTTTAAAGATTTCTTGGCAATAAAGACATTTAAGTTCTTCTTTTTGTTGTTTAACTACTTCTTTTTTAAATTTAATGTTTTCATCTATAAGGGGTTTTTTACTTTGTTCTTTTTTTGGTTGCTTTTTTAAACAATTTTGACAAATTATTTCCGCTATATATAAACCTTTTTGTTGTGGGTATTTATCAATTATTTGTCCTTCTTTTACTACTGTATCATTTTTAGAATATAAAGAACCGCAAGTACCGCACAAAACATGACCTAAAACGTCTCTTTTTTGTTTTGCTTGTAGTTGTAAATATATAGAATCAAAAGTATTAACCACATAGTGTTCCCAACAGGACACTAAAACCCTTTTATATTCTAATTCTGATATTTCATTTTTTGTAGAAAACAAATTAAAATGGTTGCTAAACTTCTTGACATCATCAGAAGTACATAAAGCAACACCCCCAACAGTAACAAGATATCTGATTAAAAGTTCTATCTTAAGTTTATTCTCTCTCGTATAAACAGGAAACTGCTCAGCGTATTCAGTGGCTTCAATAGTCTCTTCTACGTTGAGCAGTCTTATTTCAGCTTTTTGTTCTTGCCTATCTATATTCCAATCTTTAAAAGGATATACTGTTTGTATCCCCACATCCGCAACAAAGATTAGTTGTTCTAAAGGATTAGAAGCTGTTTCTTTATTTATAAGAGTATTTAAAGTATTAGTAATTTTAGGTATATTAACCATAGGAAGTCCTTCTTCCAGATATTAATAAAGTATGTGATTATTTATATTAAGAACCCGTTACTGAAGATCCTGACGGATCAGGAGATTCGGGATCTGTAATGCCACCTACAATAATAGCAGTAACCCATACAGTCATACTTTCAGTTATTAGAACTGTACCTTCTTGTACTGTTTTACTCCAACTTTTTGGCCAACAGTTAGCATAAGTGATAGTTCTTTGTTCTGTTTTGGCAACACCCGGTTTAAACAATTTTTCAACTATATTTATGGGTACTGTAATCTCTCCGATATCTTGAAAAACATAACCCATTGCTTGAATTAAAGCATTAGGATAAGTTTCAAATCTATCTATTGTAATTTGCCGATCTGTTCTACCAGGTACTATCTCAACCGTATCTGTAGCAGAAGCGGCTATTTGTCTAACTCTTTGCAAGTCGCGTTCAGAACTCGGATTAAATCGCTGCAAAGTACCTACTTTTTTTCCGCCCATTAATACATCATAAGAATAAAATACTGCAGAACGGGATCCAGGAGGAGCTAAAGCCATAATATCACCTTCCTTTCAAAACAAGGCTATTCTTGTTATTATAATATTATACGTATGTATTTACCGTCACCCTAATCCAATTTAATGGATATAAATGTTTAAAACTAAAAGTCACATCAATTCTTCTAGGTTCAGAAGAATTTTGTTTCGCCGAAATAGGCACTTCTCCTGTTACTGGATCAGAGGTAGTACCGTAATCATAAATCTCCCCATCTCTCGCCAGTTGATCTAACATAACTTGTGTTGATCCTGCGACATCTGATGGCGTTTCTGGGGTTACTACAATACCCTTACCCATATAGATAGCATCTAAACCCTCTCTAACAGCCCTTTTAACTCTACGTTCAGAATCTTTAACTGATATCTCATTAGTATCAGCATTTGTAATATCTGTAGTCTGTGCGTGCACTACTTTTGTTATACCTCCACGACTTTCTATAAGACAGGCACCAGCTGCAAGTAAAGCTTCGTTTTCAAAATCATTATATAATTCATTCTCTATTGTAATACCCGTTAATGATTGACCAGTTACTGGTGTAACTGGCTTATTTTGTCCGGTAACTAATCCCGCCATAGCACAACCTACAAAATTACCATCAAGAGTCATAGTGTTACCCGAAGCATCTGGTCTTGTAGCCTTATTTGGTACCATATAAACAACATTAGCATCATCAAATCTATCCGCTTGATATACTAACGTACTAGCAGTAGTAGCGTCACCAACATTATCTATTCCACCAGTAGAAACAGTATCAGAATTACCATCTCCAAGTATAATAGCCCTTTCTTTACCGACGGCCGGTTGGCTCATTTGACTTGCGTGAGATACTAGATAACTATGAATAGTTTCAATTTCAGATTGCGTTACAGAACCGCTTGGAAATACAGCAGTAATATAAGCTACATTTTTCTTTTTCTTTAATTTATCAATAGCCGTTTTATATTCAGAAGAAGAAAAAGTAGAACCCGAAGCTTGTACTAACCATACAGCAGGTGCTCCATTTTCTAATTCTAAACGACCACCAATAGATAATATACCATCAGTTAAATCCTCTGGACCTCTTTCATCCAATATATCTTGACCATCTACATAAATTTTTGGATCAAGATACGTACTAGGTACAGGAGCCGTATAAGTAACATAATAAATATCCCCTTGCGTCAAGGTACCACCATTTGTAGTAGCAGCTCCAGATTCCCACGTGATAGTATTTTCTGAAACTGTATAATCAGATTCAGAATATAAGTTATCAGCATACCCATAAGAACCAGAAGTTAATCCAGGAATATTCATAATTTGAGATACAGTAACATTACCCTCATTTGCAAGTTCATCAGCAGTGCCCGGTTTTCCGCGGATAACTGCTTCATCTGTAATTGATAATTGAGTAGGACCAAGACCTACTACCGCAGGAACTCGTACCTGGTCTGTTATGTTGATTATACGAGTATTTGCAACAACATCAACAATCACGCCCGGACGTCTTGTGTTAGCAACTCCCATTAGAAACCACCTTCCTTTCAAAAACTTTAAAATAATTATTCTTCATAAAACAATATTTGATTAAAACAGAGTTTAGCGTCACCGCCATATTTAGAAATAAAATGAAATTTAATACTTTTAGTTATGAAATTTAAATTAAAAGATACTTGCTCTTTACTTTTTATAATGGGTAATTTAAATTTTTCAATATTGTTGTTATTTGAAATTAATAATATTTTCTTAAAACAACAAGCTTTAAATGTATGCCCAGCTATAATGGTTATTTTACTAATACAATAAGTTCTAGAAAAATTAAAAATAAAAGAACCTTTAGTACCTTGTAACCATATATCATTTTTATCCAAAACATTACCAGAACGAATCATTACATCGGGTTGTACAGATATTGGAATTATGCGTTTTAATTTTGGTTTTGGATATTCTATTTTAGAAACTTCTTTAAAAATACTTTTCGCTGCTTTTTTATTTTCTATAGTAGGTTTTATTTCTTCTTTTACAATAATTCCTGGTTTTACGATATCTTTTACTGTAATAGGTTTAGGTTCTGAATAAGCTTCCTGGGCTATTAATATTTGTTTAATAAGTTCTTTTTTTGTAAGATCTTTAATATCAATTTTTAACAATTCGGCTTTTTTCACTACTGCTGTCTTTTTTAATTTTTTTAATTCTTTTTCAGTCATCTTCTACCTCTCATATTTAAATGACCGTAAGCGTTATTTTCATACAAACCATTATATTTGTTATAAATTTCTTGTTGTGCTCTATCTGTACCCGGTACATCGACTGTTGTAAAATTACTTGGGGATAACGACTGCTTATCTTGTTCTGTATAATTATTCTGTAATTCTAAATATTTTTTTCTATCTGTTACTTCATCTAAATGCATAGTATTAACTCCAAAATTAAAATCTGAATCATCATCATCATGATAAGTCATTGGCCTATCTTGTATTTTATGTGTGTCACTCATAATTAAAACTAATAAGCAGTTACTGAGTCTAATCTTATTTCTTTTAATAGATTTTTAGAAAATTCTTCTGTCCAACCAGCTCTGCATTCAATATTAATTTGTCCAATAAATATTTTATCATTTCCTTTTTCTCTTGGTGGTTGGTCTCCAGCAAAAGTAATTCTATTTACTTTTATACCGTGAGCTAAAAATTGCCCTGTAGTATCTGTTTTAACAAGTGAAGCATAAGTCAAACATATATCAAATAAACGTTCCATTACTGGAGCGTCTTTTGCTGCTATCTGTATGGTTATTGGTACATTAGCATCAGTACCAAATTTTTCATTATAATCTCCATACAATTTATACCATATAGTTTCATTATTTGTAGCTGTCCAGGAACCGCCAGATACTTGAGTCATTCGTACTGTATCATCAACTTCATCTGTAAATAAATTATAGACGGAATCTGCCTCTGTTTGTACTTTTAACCAATAAACTGTTTTTTCTGCTAAATTTACATCATTGGATAACACCGGAATTTTACTAACAGGTTGTGTATTTGAAAAACCTGCTATTGAACCTGAAGCTAAAACTGTATCACTCGGTTCACCATCGTTGTCGGCTAAAAAGGATACGGTTATATCAGACGTGTTACCTGATGCATAACTTAAATATATTTCACAAGACTGTACAGGAGTTAAAGCTGTGTCTAAATAAATTCTTGATACTTGCGTTGTTTCCTCACTGCCGCCTACTTCTACATAAGAATTTAAACTATCTCCCATGTTGTATTCTTGATGAGCTGTACCAATATATTCTCTAAAATCTAAAGAATCTATATCTCCGCCGCCACCAGCAGATACGACTATTGCTGGATATTCTTCTCCTGTATATCTATAGTTTTCAACAACCAAAGGACGGATATCATGTTTCTTATCTCTTAAAGTTATAGTCTCAATATCGGCATTGTAGAAAGTATTGTATGTTTTAAAAATTCTTTTAAAATATTCAACCCACGCCCTTTTTACTGATCGTTTAAATGCGAAATACATATTATATATAAATAAATATTACTGTTTTTAAACTTTTACAACAATTAAATTTCTTTATTATAAACGACTTTTAAAAAGAATTTATTTAAATTATTTTGTATTAAATTAAAAATCTTATCCGAAAATTCTGGTAACAAAGCAGTAGTTGTCGATTCCTCTTCTCCAGCAAACCACCACAATTCACTTTCTTGTTCTTTTATAACTGATATTCCTGGTAAATTGTGTTTAATTAATCTTATTCTATCTCTTTCTGCTAACTCAATTTTTTTATCTGTTCTAAATACTAGATAATTTGCTAATGCTTCTTCTTTTTTAGTTTCTTTAGGATACCACCATTCTTCCGTTAAATAAGAATCCCTATCTTCTACAAAAACAAGCAAACTAATATCGCCCGGACGCATTTCATAACTTACAACACTCTGGTCTCCTGGAGTTTTAATTTGTTCTATTTCCGCTGTTATACCATCTCCCATATTTTTTAACATTGAAAGGGACCATTTTTGCCAAAGGGTATAATTAGACAAATTTTCAATAATATTGGGTCCACGTTTTATAACGTTAACATCAAACATTATGGTAACCCGCGATCGGGTATTAAATTATATCTTATATCATCTTGTTCAATATAAACAGTATTAAAACCTTGACTTAACAATTGACCCCTTACATCAGACCTTGTTAAATCTACGCATTCAAAAACATTATGATAATGAGAACCTGAAGCATTTATACCCACTATAACATCAAAATCATTTACAATAGTTTCCCAATTTGTCCAATGTGTAGTAAGTTCTGATTTAACTTTACCTTGTATGTCATCTATTTTGTAATCTTCTTTAACTGGCGGAAAAACAACTAATATTGAATTTTCTCTTTTATAACTTGTTGCAGAAGTAGTATAATAAGTATAACCCCCTTCCCACATAGTACCATAACAAATAGTACATTTTCTATCTGGTTGTAATTCTTTAGGATTAACACAAGAACACATAGTTGTATAACTATATTCAATAGTAGAACCAGAAGTTTCAAATTCTGGATGCATTACAATAGCTATAGTATTACTTTCATTAACATCTATAAAAAATTGATTTTGACTTTCAAAATCATTATAATTTAAAACCCTTTCTGCTCTATCTCCATTTATATAAACAGCAATAGATCCAGAACCGTCATTAGTATTCTCTCTTAAATCTGGATGATTAAGTCTATCGCTTGATTGCCAAATAATTTTTGTATAAGGTTTCTTTTTTGTACCCGGTAATCCAGCAGGAGTGGGCAGTACTCCTGTAGAATAAGTGGAACCAGATATAGCAAAAGCTTTGTAATAATAAATGGCGTCTGTATCTAAACTATTATCTATATAAGTTCCCATAGAACCGGAATAAACTAATGTACCATCAGAATAAGAACTGGGCCTAGATAGTTTTTTTCTTTTAATAATAGTACCTTGAGAGCCTATTCCTTGTGTCCAAGATAAATTCAATTGTCCGTGCCAAGAACCTGCTTGTAATGTAAATAGGGTAGGGGCTTCAAAACTAGCCATTTATTTAACCTGCTTTAATAGTTCCTGAATCTGTTATAATAATAGTATCTGTCTCTGGTGTTTCTGAATTTTCTATACCATTTGACCATTCATCAGTATCATCTATCTCGAAACAATCATAAATATGAGTAGTAAGCATGTGATCGCATTTTCTTTTTAATTTTACATCATAAAACATAATTAATAACCTGCCGGATAAATTGACATACTTTTAGATTTAGACCCAGAAAGTCTTTTAGAAATCTCTGTATTAGCAGTAATTAATTCTCCAGACATAGTAACAACCCCAACTCTAATACTTAATTGTCTTGGTTCTGTTTTACTAAATTGCGTATCAACATAAGCTATTTTACTAATACGTTCAGTATCTGGTATAGTTTTTAAACTACCTACTTCTTCATCTTGTAAAAATTGTAACCGAGATATAGCAGCTACAATATCACTTCTTAATTGAGTCGCAGCAGTATCTGGTACTGCATTAAATATATAATATTTAATACGAGTACCGTAACTCATATGATAAGGGTTTCTAAAAAGTTTAGAAAGTATAATTTTTTCTAATTCTTGTTGCAATTTTGAGGACTGTTTTATTTTTTCAGTATAACCCAATCTATCCCATGCTAAATCCCACACATAACCGGTACCTAGACATTTTGGACAAGCATTTAATGTATATTTTTCAAGATGATTATAAGCATTATAACAAGCTTTAAAAGACGATACTTCCGCTCCTATAAGCGTTAGTTGTATTTGGCACCAATAACCTTTATTAAAAGAAGCATCAACATTATTTAATGCTTTAACCCAACCAGCATAAGTTAAGGCATCTTTTGTTCTAGCCATTCTAAAGTGTGCTGTTACAGAACCTGATAAAGCTGTCCAATGTAATCTGTATAGCTGTACTTCCTCTTGAAAATTATAAACAATAGACCAAGTACCCGTAGGTACAAGAGATGATTCAAAACAACCCATATCTGTAGCTCTACTGTTTCCATCTATATCATCAGTCGGTACTGTAGCCTCTTGACTATGTCCTATACCTGTATTATGACAAGGAGAGGTAGTGTATATTTTATAATCCTGTATTAATCTAGGATCTTCTGTAATATCATTACCTAAATCTATCCATGAAAAAACAGCATCTTTTTTATAATCTAATACTTTACCATAAACAGTATTATAACCCTTTTTTATAATACCACCATTACTCATGCCTTCATCATAAGCATAAATACCATAAAAAACTATATAAGAAGATAAATTAACAAATATATTATTTACAGATACTATATCTTGAAATTCTGCTCCCGGACCCCCAGCTTGAAAAGTTATAAAAGCTACGCCACAACCAACTGGGGAATCTGAAACAAGTGTGTTATTATTTACATATATATTAGTACTAGTAACCAATGCTGTATAAATATGAATTAATATAAAATCGCCGTTTGATGATGTATATTTTATATAATTATTTTCTACTGTTATATTAGTAAGGGCGTTACCATTACCCGGAAACAATTCTACAACTCCTTTACCTAGAGGTGCCATATTAGAGGCTGTTATTATAATATTTCTTCTTATTGACACATTTGATATAGGAGCTGTATTTTGAGATTGTAAATAAATTATATTTATAAATTTTAAATCTTGTATAGTCCAACCACTCGCAAAAGTAAGAGAATGACCATCCATATCAATAGTATATCTAGTGTCTCCTACTGGTTGTAAAGTAACCTCAGTCTCTGTAAAGCTACTATCTGCTGTTTCTGTTATATCAGAATATATAAGTATGATATCATTATTCTGTAAATCCCCAGCATCTTGTAAAGCTTTTAAATTATTATAAGTTTGTCCTAAACCTACTTTTCTGTTTGCCATTTATTACCCTTTAATAAGAAGGTTTATACTCACTATATTCATACGGATCATCCCAAGAACTAATTTCTGTCTTTGCAATAGCAGATCCAGAACTCTTTTTTTTAAACAAAGCTACTTCTTCTCCAACTTGCATTAGGGTGAGTAAATTATTTTCTTTTGTATAATCTACAATTTCAGAATCTACATCATAAAAGTGATATTCTTGATCATCAACGGCCATAATAAACTCCATTAACTAAATTTATTCCATTTACGCACTCCTCGCAACGCCCTATCAAGTTGTAATGGCATTCCAGCAGTAGCAGAAAATTGACCAAGTGGTGTAAGTGATCCCATTAAATACATCTTCTTTGATATTTTTAATAGTTCTAAATATTCATTCATTTTTTGTTGCAATATAGATAAAAATTTTTGTGATCTATCTCTCGTAAAAGTATGTCCTGAATCTGATACTGAAAAATGCTTACCCGCTTCAAAATAAATAATTTTATATGTAGCCCACAATTCTCCGCCTAAAATTAAAATTTCTTTTAAACCTTCTACTGCACCATTTGTATCAAAATCTGTAAAAACATGAGTAGTGAATCTAGGCGGTGTAGCATTCCATTTCATTAAAGCTCTTTCCAATCCCGCATAAATTTCTCCGTCTGCTAATCTTCTAGGTAATACATAAACAGAAGATTCTTCTGTCGAATGAGCTATAGCCATTTTAACGTGATCTATTAAATTTTGTTCTAATGTAGTATATGCCATAATATAACCTTTTCATGAAAAACAGGCTTTTATACCTGTTTATTTAAAGTATAAAGTATAATATCAACTTATGAAGCACAAACTGTATCTCCCCAATATTGTGGTGTGGTATCCAATATATGTCCTGTAGACCATTGTACTGCAAGATATGGACGTAAAGCGCCTGAGGCGAATTCCTTGGAAAAGAAATTTATGCTACTATTTAAATCCTCCCCAAGTAATGTTATGCCATGATTGTTATATAACCAACCTAAATTATGACATTCTCCGCAATGACAACCTCTTACTGCACAAGTTATATCAAAAGTAAAAACATCGCCTACAACTTCTGATCCTGTAATGACATTAGTAGCACAAGCATTAGGTCCATAATCATTACTCGAAAAATTACCTCCCGATGTCCAAGGTACATCCGCGTCAGCACTAGGCGGTGTTTCTTCAGCGCCCATACTATCAGCACATTCATCGTTAGGCGCTTCTTTACCATACAACTTCCATGTAGCTTCGCCATTTGCGCTGTATATATTCCATGTACCATCCTTATTTATTCTATAATAATTTTCCCCTCCAGCATTTTTATAATTAACTTGAAAATAACCATTTAAACCGGAACCCGCCCTATCGTTATATGGCTGGATAGAATAATAGTAAGATACAGCTCTTTTTGGTCTTGGATGAGGATTTGAAAAAGTAAAAGAATTAAAACCGGGTACAGATAGAGAATTATTGGCTTTAGTATCTCCAATGCCGTTTGTTATTTGATTTCCATGATTACCCGCCGCAGCATCAAATACATAAGGAGCTAATAAATACGTAGTACCGCCACCAGGTTGACTAGCCACACTTAAATCCATTTTAGTAATTATAAACCAACTAGTATTAGGCGGAGTATATGTATATTTTTGTCCTATACTCCATTGATCGTCATTATAATCAGCTGTCATATTACCTGTATTATTAATTTGACTACGTAAAGTTAATTCTGATAATCCTAATCCTGTTGGAACACCAGATTCTGCTGGACAACCATAATAAATATAATAACCACTATCATTATTACCATTATTTATTTGAGCTTGTAATCTAAACCACGTCTCTGTATTAGCTGTATTCCAACCACTATATACATCTCTTGCTATCTCTGTATTATTCGCGCCATCCCAATAGACTAATCTCCAATCTTTAGTATCAGCTCTTACTTTTCCCGCAGTAATTAAGGCATTAGTTGCCATATCAAAAGCTACTATAGTATTAACCACCGCATTACCACCTGTGTTATTTGTTATAGTAATTGGTCTTCTATAATTATAACAAGGGCGCCACCAATCGGGGCCGGCACCTCCGCCATTACAATCAAAAGCAGCAGCCCATGTAGCTTGTCCACTTGATGCTGGACTTTCGGATATACCTTCAATAGTTTGAGACTGTCCCCAATTAACTTTTAATCTTCTTGCCTCTACTGCCCCAGCTATGGCACCTCCAGCATAAGTCATTTTTAATTTAGCACTTTGAATATATGCATAATCTGGTATTTGTCTTAAATCAAATCGTAATAAAGAACTTTTACCCAATCCGGCAACTTGTAATTGAGTATCAGAACCATAGGCTGCATGTACAGATCCCGAATTAATATATGTATCTTTATGATTATTCGGATAATCTGCCCCATCTACACCACCAAAAACTGTAACGCAATCAGGAGTAGTATAAGTAATAGTAAGTTGTGGTCTAAAAGCTTCTATACCTTCTTCTTGAGAATAAAAAACAACATCATTACAACCATCGACTCCAGTACCTACAAATACGAAACCCAAATTAGAATTTGGATTATTTATCCATTTTTGTACTAAATCTTTACATTCCCAATAAAGTCTTGTATAATTAGCCGTAGAACTGGTTACATCCTTTGAATCATAAATTGTATCCCCATAATCACTACTTGAGAAATCAGCTCCTGATAACCAAAATTCGTCTCCTCCAGCTCCGTTATAATCTCTTTTTCTTCTCCATGTAGCTTGACCATTTGTTGCTGGATCTTCTTCTACTCCTTCATCTAATTTATGAATACCCCAATCGGGAGTAATTTCTCTTAATTGTACAGTTAAAGTATCACTAGCTCCTAGATTATCATCTTTTTTAACCAATGATATAGTTGCAGAGGTAATAGTAGTATCAGTAGGTAATAAAGATACATCAAAACGGCCTGCTATATCATATTCCGGAAAAAATTCATCACCGCCTATTGTATATTTATCATTACCATCAAAATCAAGATGCGGACGATAGTTAGTTCTCATACCGGTTGTATTGGTGGCAATAGTCGGAGTACAACCAGCATCCCTAATTGTGGCTGTTCTTTTTATATTTAAATAATTATCATCTGTATCTTTAGTACTTATAAATTCATCCGCTGGTGTTATGTTTATAATATTGTTGTTCCCAACATTCCAATTGCCGTTAGCCGCTGTTCCGTCATCCGAAGCATTGTTGTTGCCGGTGGCATTGCCGTGATTCCGAAAATCTGCGATTGTTGAATTTATAGCAACACAGTTATTTAAGTTGACGGCCTGGTCTGCTAAATCATAAGCCGAATGACCATCATTATCAATGGTGATATTTTCAGCTGTGAGATTGGCCCCGGAAATTTGGGAGTAGAAACTAAATCGTGAATCCCATATTTTACAGTTATGGACTTTTACTGTGGGCGTGTTGGTCGTAAAATGGAAACCAAAATTTTGCATCCCATTGCCGTCAATCATAATATTGTGCATATTAAGATTGAAGGCTGCTACAACATTTGCTGTTTGAAAGTCTGCCAATGTTAATCTGTTTGCTGTAGAATAGGTATATAGGTTTTCAAAGGTACAAGTTCCCGGGCCTTCTATTTGTATTTCAAAAAAGAATTTTCCCGCTACGCTAAGGATGGATTTCCACCCATAATTTGGGTTACCATTAATTATTTTATTCGCTGTTAATTTTAAATGGTGGTTATTAAGGTCTTCTGTTAGGGTTGATTTATCTGTTTCTGTCGTATCTGATATCTGGGTTGCTGTAAGATCTCCGGTTAAGTCTGCCAAATCATTTGCAAACAATCGCCAGGTGGTGTAATCTCCGGCAGTTCCAATGGTGCAAGTTCCTATTGAAATAGCGTTCAGGTCAGATATAATTCGTTTTGTAAAATCAATGTCTTTTGAGTCTTTGAATAATATTTGAGAAACTTTAGTTAAATCTAAAATACCGTGGTCTTTGTCTGCTCGCAGATTAGTTTTCAGGGCGTTACCCAAATCTGCAAAATCAACAAACATGGCAGAGTGCCGGTAAGATTTTATATCAACTGATTTAACTCCTTTGTCTATAGTTGCGCCATATTCGTTTTGTCCTGATAGAAACTTGTTTTTTTCTAAACGATTTACTTTCCCTATCCTATAAACCTTTTGCATCCGGTCTGATATAACTAATTCTCCGTTTTTCCAGTCTTGTGGATCAAGCACGTCAGCTAACATACCGTCTTTAATGCCGAGATACTCTTTGCCTTTGGCGGTTTGTTTATCTCCGACTTTAAAGACTGGGTATATGTAATTAGGATCTAATTTTATTTGGTTCATAATTTAATTATAATAAAGGGGCAAAATCTCTACTGCTTACACGCAATTCTGTATTATCTCCGTAAGCACTATCGCCATTAGTAGAAGTTATAAAAGTATCTTTATGAATACCCGTAACATTACTTGCAGGATGCATACCAAAAATTTTAGTATTAGTAGGTATTGTATAAACAACAGATAATAAAGGTCTATAACCAACAGTATCGTGTTCTTGTGCAGCAAAATCTACTCTATCAGATATATCTTCTTGTATAGCTAATCCATAGTTTAAAGCTGGATTTACAACTTGATATTGTATATTACTCGTAATATCAAAATCAAATTGCGTACCTTGTACTGTTCCTTGAGGAATAAAAATGTTACTTTCTGGATTTTCACTATCATTTACCAGCCAATATCCTCCAGCACCACCAGACCATTGGGCTCCTCCAGCAAAAGCATTATCCCAAGTTGCTTCATTAGCTGCGGCAGGAGTATTTGTACCTCCTTCCTCTATTAATGTTTTACCCCAATTAGTAATCATACGTCTTATATTAAAAACCCTATCACCGCCAGCAGGAAATCCGTTATTTGATAATGTTAATCTCAATGAAGCATTATTAACTATAGAACAATTAGGTATAGTATTCAAATCAAACCGTAATATCCCCGCTCTATCACTCTGGTCTGTAGCCGTCTGGCTATGTATCATGTATGCATAAGCTCCATAAGATCTATTAGAATATGACCCCCCAGCTAAAAAAGTGTCTTTATGTACACCTGTGACATCTGCTCCTGTAGCTTCACCGAAAGTTATAGTTGGATCTATTATACTATCTTTTTTAGGAGCCGGTAAGGTCAATTCAAAAATATTTATAGCTGTTTGTTTCCATACATAATCAAAAATTATACCACTTTCTTGATAAAATGGACGTTCAATTAAAGCAAAAAGTTTATTATCAGTTATAGTATAAAATTTTACTATATGATTTTTTAAAACGGCTTTTAAACCATTAATTTCATATTGATATATAATTGTTTGCCCTTTTGGTTGATGTATTGTTTCTTTAAAACGTTTTTCAGTTATAAAACTATTAAATTTAATCTTATCGCTAACCCATTCTATCTTGTTATTCAATTGCCCTTCTTGAAAAGTAGTTGATAACTGAGTATTTAAATTTTTTAAAGTAATTAAAATCCAAACATCCTTATCTATTTTAGATTTTATAAAACGTTTGTATTTGCCAACACTTTTTTTATCTCCTAAATGCACATAAAAATTACTTCTTTTTATAGTATAATTATAATTAGTACTACGATCAAAAAAACTTATAGTATTATCTAAAGGCGCTAAATTTTTATTTGCATCAATTATAACATTAGGTACACCACCTAAATCTAATTGATATTGTTGCTCTTTTACAAAATATTGGTTAGAATAAGTAGTTCTTTTTATTAATTCCATAACACATTAATTCCTATATAAAAAAACCGATTAAACAAGATACTATAACAACAATACTTGTTAAAATCGGTTTTATTCTGTCTAAAATTACAAAACTGTACATATATTAACTACTCCTCGTATATCCGGCAATAGTATAAGATAGATTAGGAGTAGAACCTGAAGCTGTATTTGTTAAAGTTAATACTAATCCTGTATTCTCAGGCAATTCTAATGCTGTCTCTGGCGGTATAGAAGTACACATACCACCTCTCGCTCCAAAATGTGCTGGAGCAGATACGCAACCTCCGTCTGTATCCTCAAGGCCTACAGATCCTATAGCATCAATAGAAAAATAAATATAAGTTAAATTTAAATAAGATCCAGATCCTGGGGTTGATTGTATAATTGAACTTGAAAACGCGGAACCAGAACCACAGACTCTCCATTTATCTCCTTGTACTTTTGGATAAGTAGATACTGGATTATTAGATTGTATAAATAAAGCATTTTTTGCGCCATCTGCTTCTATATCAGCTCTAGTATCAGAATCGCCATCTTTCAATTCTACAGCGCCGATTTGTATATCCCCAGCACTCATAGATTTAACAGATACATCAAGTGCCCGAACAGAAGAAGAAACCGATCCAGACGAGGTTACGGCATTGCCAAAACCATCATGCATTAAGACTCTTAATGCATTATAATCAGGACTAAAACTACGCCCAATACCTTCATCTACTCCGTATAACTCGCCAGGTGTCAATTTTGCCATATAACAAACCCCTTTTTATTTTAAGGAGTCTAACTTTTCCTTTGCTACAGTTTTTACTGTTTGAGCAAAAGAAGGACTCTTTATAATCGATCTAAGTTGATTTTTATTAGTTATTTTAGTTCTAATAACATGAAGTTGTGTCGGTATGTCTTTTTCTATATAAGCTTCAGTTGGAATCATAGTGCTTTTGCGTCCTTTTTTCTTATTTCCCTTAACTGTAACTTTTGGTTTAGTAGTTTGGGCTTTTAACATATCTTTAGATACTTTTATACCATCACTAGCCTTATTTACTAATTCTTTAGCACTTACAGTTTTTATTTCTGTAGTTGGCTTAGCCCTTTCTTTACCTAGCAACTTCAAAATTTTATCATCATCAGACTCTTCATCTATCTGATTTATTTCTTGATCCCTTTGTTCAAAATAATCTGCATCAACCGTTTGCTTACGACCCTTGTTTTGTTTTGATGCAGTTTTTAATTTATCTTTTATTTCTTTCGGTATTTTTATTTCCCCGACTTGTTGTTTTAAAGTATTAAAATCATTAGTTATAATTGCCTTATCCAAATCCCTTTGTTTCTGTATAATTTCTTTTTTATTAGAAGAAACAGAAACCGTCGGATTAATTTGGGACTTTATTCTAGCCTCTGGAATTGGCACTTCTTTTGATTGTTCAACTACAGCACCGTCTATGTAGGTCTGTAATAAACCACTATTTAAACATTCTTTTAATGTAACAGACTGATCAATTTGTTCTTGTGTAAATCTTCTTAAAAGATTTGAAGGAGCTTTTGAAGTGACTTCAATTTCAACTCCTGCTACAATACAAGACACTGAATGACCAGGTTTTGCAATAATTTTTGCAGGTAAACTCATTTTAGGTTCCTCCTAATTAATTTTTTTAAAAAAAAGGGGTAAAATGAATAATAGGTTCTTTTACCCCTTTCTATTTGTGCGACAATTACTCAGCTAATTAAGACCGAGTAAAAGTACCTTTAGCAACAGCGTTAGCATTTACCATCAACATTCCAATTTCTTCGTAACCTACGTAACCTATACGAGCTTTCCTCGGAACATCATCAGGCATAACCATCATATCTGTTCTGATAGGCAGTACACCAGTAAAACGAGGTTCAGATAAACAATATACAGTATTATCCGGAACAAGCCGGCTAACTATAATATCAATGCCCCATATATTAGCATACAAACCCGATTGTTGTATCTCGCGTAACGTTACCGGATCAAGATCCGTAGTCGTCCACGCGCGAATATCCCTATAAGCATCAAAATTCATTAAGAAAGCATAACCCGGTAAGTCATGTTTCATAACTTCAGCTGATAACCTATTCAAGAAACTCTTAGATACGCCAGCGGTACTAGTTACAATAGCGTTATTGGCTGTATTACCGGCAGTAGTAGTAGCAATCAACTGCAAAAATTGAGTATCTTCTTGAATCTGCGTATAAATACGAATTTTCTCTTGCATCCTATCAAGAACATTAAACCTTCTCTGTTGAATGTTACTCAACCTAATAGAAGTCGGAGAAAAAATTTCCCATGTAGTAGGTTCTACGTATTCACCTTCAATTGTAAACTCAATAGATTCAGCTCTTTTTGCCACAACAGCTGCAAAACCTTCAATATCTTTATCATAACGAGCAATTTGACCTTGAGCCAATACATCAATTTCAAAGAATCTACGAGAAACTCCTTGATAATCAAGTTGCGTCCTAATAGGTACCGCGAGTTGAGCTCCTATAGCTTGACGACCAGCTTCAGTCATTAAAGCCCGCCACAAGTTATCTTGCTGGTTAGCTTGGTTATACTGTTGATAAGGATCATTCATATCAGTATTATAACCCGCACCTTGTGCTTGAATTCTATTCTGGTTTTGATTTTGGTTAGAAACTACCGCAAAACCATTACCAGGATTATACTGCGATACTCTATTCTGATTTTGAAATCGGGGATCTTGATAAGAATTCCTTACAGTATTACCTCTATATCCGGGCGGATAACTTGAAGCTTTCTTTTGCATTCCTGTGACCATATAAAATTCACCTCCTATTTAATTATTGATATCTTTATTTTTAATAATAAAGACCAGTTAAAGTATAAAATTACAATCTAAGTAGCACACCGATAGTATAGCTATTATTAGCCGTAGGTACCTGATAACAAGCGCCGACTCTAATAGAACCTGAACCTACGGTGGCAGTAGCGTTATAATGCGGCGTCATACGCGCATTGGTATCTACATAAATAGTATCCATCAATTGCCATGTAGTATTTACATAACTTTCATTGACAGCACTATTTTGAACTTCCATTTTTGCCATACCACCAACTATCGTTACAAGATTTCCAGTAGGCGGATTACGAAGTTCATTATCATCATCAATAATCATTCCGTAGACTTCGTCTTGCGTACCGTCATACAATTCCATAGTACCATCAGTAGCATTTTTACAACCGAACTGCCCTGGATACCATCCAGTACTTGCAACTGAAGAAGACGCAGGTAATTGATCTTCTATACCAGAATACCTTCTTGTTACTTTGTTAGCCATATAGAATTCACCTCCTATTTAAACTAATTAACTGAATCGTTAATTATCTTTTGTTAAAAGTTAGTTCTGTATGAATTATGTGACATATAATTCACACCCATTTGTTTTAATTTTTTTGGGGTAGTAGTCATATAATCTGATAAATTATTCGGCAACCCAAACTGTACCAGTACTCCGCCATTTTCAGTAGCAGCAGTTTTAGTCATTTGCGGTACTACTGCAGATTCTCTAATATGAGCTCTTGTACTAGCATCTATTGGATCAGAACTGTTTAATTGACCATTTACAAAAGCTTCTTCTTCTGGATTTTGGTTTTCTAGATCCGTAAATCCATCTACTTGACCTTCTTGATTTTGAATATCAATAGGTTGATTCATAACATCAGCCCTTTTCGAAGCTTTCGGTTTCGGTTTCGGATTCGGAGTCATAACTACACCTTCAGCTCCTTTAGCTTTATTATAATCTGGTTTCAAATTTTCAGTATCAACAGTAGGCATTACGGTTTCAACTCCCGTAGGACTGTTAAAAACTATACCAGATTCAATATCCAAATCTTGAGATCTAGTCGGACCTGTAGGTACTTTAGCTCCTTGAGTTCTTAAAGTATCAAGTAATACTTTAACTCCAGCTTCATTCATAGCCATAACTTCTTTAGTTTTGGCTACAAGTTGTTCTTTTTTAGCATTTTTTGGAATAAGCAATTTTGCTATCTCTAAAGCTTTAGCAGCTTTTTTACGCGTAGCCAATTCTTGTTCTGCTTCTTTCGTTTTTTGTTCTGCAGCAGCAACTTGCCTTCTACGCCGCATTTCTGCTTCTACCAACTCTTTAGCATATGAAACATCTCCATAAGCATCAGTATAATACTTCCGCAACTCTGCTTCATTCATTGTATCTATTTGTGTTTTAGAAACCCCTTGACCTTTTTTTACAGAGGCTCTTTTAGGATTTCTATTTCTTTTATAGGTACGATTTTGAAGTAAACTTTCCATACCTGAACCATCTCCACGACCTTGACCGGGACCCATACCCCTTCCATAAGGGCCAGTACCATCAGGGATATGACCTCCAGGTCCTGTAACTAAAGCTTCGTTTTCATATATTTCATTATATATTTCATTAGCATCTGTTTCATCATAATTCAATTGATCCATTTCATCCATATATTCATCATAAGAATATTTAATGCCTTCAACAGCGCTAGAAGCCAACTTATTCCAATATCTCGGATAATGACTTATAAACGCAGCAACTTTTGAATTGCGTCTAGCTTTTGCCGTAAGCTGTTTAAACTTCATTTCATTTACAGCTTTTTTATCAATGGTCAACACTTTAGCAACCCACTTGCCACCCATATCAGCAGCTATATCATCAATATTATTAACAGATTCAATCTCTGCTTTATACTCAGGAGATACAAATCTATTATAATTCTCTTCAGTCATGTTGCCTTCAGCTGCGTCAGCAAAAGTAGCTATAAGTATTTTCTTTCCATCAGTAATTTTGTATGCAGTCTTTGCAGGAATCTTACTTAAAACAAGAGAAGCATTAACACCCCGACTAGTTTCGAAATTACCAATAGCCGGTTCATATTTATGTTCTGCTTGTCTTTGTGCCTGTGATTCCACATCCTGTCTATCCCAGGCACTTAATTCATTAGATACAGAATTGACATCTTTCTCTTGCGGATTCACAACATCATTAGGTAAATTATGATATTCTGCTTTTTTCTTATTAGCGTAAGTACCTTCTTGTACCTGTGTATTTTGTTTACTGGGAGTATAATATTGAGGTTCGTATTTCAAAAACTGGTCATCAGCACCAGCAGCTCCAGTACCATTAATCATATTTTTATAAGTACTGGTATCGCGCATTTTATTGCCTCTATTATAATTTGTATCTGCGGACTGTTTACCGCCTGCATGTTCCATGTGTTTATAATATTGATCGTTATTCTCCCTAGCCCCAGAATCATAATTAGTATTCATACGCTCTGGATGTTTTTCCACTTCTCCTTTTGAGTTACCGGTATTCATATTATACTGATTAAAATTCCCACCCATACCAAGCAATTGAGATATTTTATTTAACGCTTTCATCCAACCAGATACTTTATCAGCTACTTCTTCTGGTTCATCTTTATGCGGCTCTTTTTTTTCGGGCAACTTAATACCTAATTCGTCAGCTACCGCTTCCTGGGCTTCTCCTACAACCTCTTCAACATCATCTACTATATCTAATGCTTTGTTAATATCAGAAACCGCAGTTTCTGCAGTAGATATCAAATTAGTAGCATATTTAATAGAAGACTTTCTTTTGTTAGATAAAATAGATTGTAACCGACTCTCAGCCGCTTTCATTTCTTCTGTATGATCTTCTAGAATATCTTCTAATTTTTCAAGATTATCTTCAGCTTTACCCAGATCTTTAACTAGCGATTTATCAAGTTCTGGTTTCTCTTCTGCTTTTTCTTTCACCTTCTTTAACTGCTCCGGCATCTCTGCAACCTTCATCTTTACTCGTTCAGCTGTCTTTCTTATATTATAAATAGCGGTTAAGGCAGTCTTGGGACCCTTTTTAATATCAGCTACTACTGCAGGACCAAGTATTTTTTTAATATCCTCATTTTCATTAATAGCTGTACGACCAGCTTGAGCCATTTCCGCCCAATCCCCTAAATCAGCAGCTACTGATCCGATATCTTTCTCTCCCGGATCAACAACATCGTTAGGCAGGTTTTTGTATTCAGCTTGTCTCTGTAAAGAAACACTCTGCCTCCGCTGACCAGCTGCTGTATTTATTCGCTTGTCAGCCATATTATTACCCTCCTTTTGATTTGAATTGTCAGCAGGAGTTTCATTGCCTGCCTCTGTTAATTGGTTATTCTTTTTATTAGCATTTTTTGAATTAAGAAAACTTAAAAGTCTATCAAGAAATTCTTCATTATTTAAATACTCGACACCTTCTAGGTAATAAAATAATTCATCCCATGTTTCA
Source organism: uncultured Candidatus Saccharibacteria bacterium (assembly GCA_964572065.1). Taxonomy (GTDB): domain Bacteria; phylum Patescibacteriota; class Dojkabacteria; order JAHIVN01; family JAHIVN01; genus CAZNER01. The sequence goes on along the minus strand of CAZNER010000011.1, from coordinate 2,838 downwards.
CTATTAATAATCAAGCGCTTTATTTCTTCAGTCGCCCTACTTTTAGATAAGCGTTCTTTAAATTCTTCAAGTAAATTTCCAGCTTGTTTTTGCAATCCTTTTAATAAACCACGTTTTTGCATTTCTTGTCTTAAAGCTTGTATATTATTAACGGCCATTAACAACCCCATTTATAAAATTATATATTTCTGTCAATTGATCGTTACTATAGTTACTCCAATTAATATTTGAATAATCCATCCTACTTGCAACTTTTTCCAATTGATAACCTCTCGTATAAGCTGGGTTGGCTACGGCAGATAATTCAAAAAATGAACAACCATAATTAATTTCAAAAGTCCTTGCTAAAACTATTTTATTTCTAGAACCATTAACAACTTCTTTTCTATCAGCAACTCTTGTTAAAACAAAAGGTAACCACTCTTCCCTCATTAATCCTTTATTTAAATTATCTCGTATTTGATTAGCTTGTACGGCAATTGTAGCTCCTTTACCATAAGCAATATGATTACAATATTCTGGTTCAAAATACGCGGTATTGCCGCAAACACTACACGTAGAATGAGTAATATTGGTACCCATGGATACACCAAGTGGTTCTCCTTTATCAATTTTTCTTGCAATAACCGGTTCGCGAGAGGCATCAATAGCCATTAATACTTCAATCGAACCATCTTTCTGATTATCAAAATTTAAAATATCAATACGTTCTTTGGAATCTAAAGCTGACCAATTCCGTTCAGCATACTGCCTTAAATCGAAAGCATTCAGATAAGCTTCCGGTAAATACCCAATACTGTTATTTATATCATCAGATTGGTGTTCTCTAAAAGCGTTCTTTCCGATAAAAGACTTATAACCATAACCATCTCTTTCATCAATAAATTCACTATATGGAAAAGCATCACAATTAGCATTATCTCCATCGACTTCTAAATTACCGATTGCCCGCACCCTTATAAAACGATAATCAGGATCATACTTAGTTATTTTAGATAATTCAGATGCTAATTTTTTAGTATCAGGAGTCCAAGAAGAATTATTACCAAAATTGGCATTAGAGGAGTTATTTACATCAGTAGGACAGATAACGTATGGTACTTGGTATTCTGCAGTTTTAGTAATCATGGTATAAGTATAATTTTAGAAATGGTAATTCATAAAATATTATATTACGGCAATTATGAAAAAACAACACAAATTTCGCAAAAAACCCGGCCAATCCCACACTTCCCGCCCTTTATAATAAATTAAAAATCCTGTATATAAATAACATTTTAGTCCATTTACATGCAGCTTTTATGTTTAAATATTGTATATTATTATAGTAATAATATAAAAATCCTTATTTTTTAACTAAAAAACGCATTTAATCGTTTAAATAAAATGTTAAAAAATATTAAAAAATGTTTGGCTTTTGCGGAAAAAAATGCTATATTATTAATAGAAAGGAAAAATAAAGTAAAAAAGAATTTAAAAAAGGAGGAGAAATGGAATTAGCGATAGAACAATTAATTGAAGAAGAAATAGAAATGGTTACTTGCCCCTATTGTAAAGACGATAGAAAAAAGAAAGGAACTTGTTATTATTGTTTTAATACGGGTAAAATGGAAAAAGAACAAGCACGACATCATAAATATTTCAATAAAGTTCAAAATTCTAAAAATTGGAAATACCCAATTAATAAAGTTATTAAGGCCACAGAAAAAGAATATCCATATATTATAGATGCTGTAGGTTTCTTTGCTGGTGGTTGTTGCAATATTACTCCCCTTAAAAATGGTAAAGTTCAAGTCACGGCACCCGGTTACTATGCCCTTATTGGTGCGTAATTTATATGTTTATTAAACTATATTTATAAATTTAAAAAGGAAATTTTAAATGATGGAACAACAAATAGAAGCAAAAGAAGGACAACAAGGCACATACTATAAAGGAAAAACGGGTATCATAATACGTTTCAAACGTATTGAAGACAATAAAGCTATCGTTACTTCTACTACAACTGGAAATGATATAAATCTACCTCTTAACTATAAACTAACTCTTTGTCCCGATACTAAATTACCAAAAGACAATATACAAAAAAACAAAAAAACAAAATCGGGCATTACCAGAGCTTCTATAATTGATCCTTTACTTCTCGCTAATAAATCAAAAGAAGATATAATAACTGAGGTACTTAATCAATTACCCGATGATAATAGAAATAAAATTAAAACTGCTATATCAACAAGAATAGGTACACTTCGTAAAAAGGGTTATAATATATAACTATAAACCTAAACTTTTTAATATGAAACAATCTCAAATTATCCATTGTATAGGAACAGAAATTCAAAATTCAAAAAATCCTCTCGTCAACGTCAATATAGTTTATGCTATGACTAAAACAGAAGTGCGTCAAGAAAGCATTAAGAATCCCAATCTTTTATGGGTAGCCCAAACAAAAACGGGCAAAAAAATTTTAGGATTAAATAATTTTTATGATATTATCTCATCAAAAAATATATTAAAAAGGAGGAGAAATGGAGACAAAACTACAAAAAGCAATCAAAAAACAAAATCTAACCAAAAACCCTGACGATACATACAGTAGTATCGGAAATGTAACTGCTAAACCATTTATAAAAGATGGTAAACTTATAATACAATTTAAAGAAGTAGAAGGAAATTTTTTGTGTTATAAGAACCAACTCACAACATTAGAAGGATGTCCCCAGAAAGTAGGAGGAAATTTTTTGTGTTATAAGAACCAACTCACAACATTAGAAGGATGTCCCCAGAAAGTAGGAGGAAATTTTTTGTGTTATAAGAACCAACTCACAACATTAGAAG
>CAZNER010000010.1:28132-37408 GCA_964572065.1 uncultured Candidatus Saccharibacteria bacterium | reverse complement strand
CTCGATTTCTTCCATAGCTATTTTTGCCTTTGTCAAGAAATCCAAAAAAGGTTCGATATCTTTGCACATTTTATCTGATTCTTCATTTAACTTTTCACATGTCCTAATAAGCCCTATTGCACTTTTTCCGAGCTTGATCGTGCAGTAACCAAGAAATATTGTAAAACACGCAAAAAGACTTAACTCTACTATTGCTAAATAATTCATCCCTCACTCCCTATCATTGTTTTGGTTTAGTTCGGTTATTGCTTTGTCTGTGGCGAGTAGTGCTGCTTCCTGTATATTCTTACATGGTAGTATAATCATTTCATTTTCAGAGTGTATCAATGTCATGCCAAATATTTTATTAACTGTTTCAGAGGCAATTTTCTTCCAAACCTCTGCCAAGAAATTCAAGTCGAGGCAATCAATTCTCTTGCTGGAGCTAAGACTATATGGAGTGACTATAACAATCCCATTGCCCATATATTGTTGGCACTTAACATCTGGCCAGTAATATCTACAGACAACCAAACTCGCCTCTTTCAATTCAGTTTCGTTAGTCATTTTTGTCCTCAAGTGATTCCCACATGTTGAATTTTTCACAAAATAAACAGTTACAATATAGCCCATTCTGATTGCATGATTCACAACTCATTTCACAACTCATTTCACAACTCATTTCACAACTCATTTCACAACTCATTTCATCACTCATAATTCATATTCCTGTTTTTCCCCCCAACTAGAAACCCCATAATCATTAATTTCAGAAAATTCAAAATCAACTTTTAATGGGATATGTTTATATGGGTACGCCTCTATCATTGCTTTTCTAATAATAGGAATAGCTTTATCTTCTTCTCCGATTTTTATATTACACGCAGTTTCATCATGAATGCATAAAGCAAGCCTAGACTCTAAATTTGCCTCTTTAAACCCTTTGTGAATTGCTATCATGGCCGTTTTCGTAATATCCGCTGAGGTTCCTTGTACGTATCCATTAAGCGCCTTATATGATTCTTCTTTATCAAGATACATAACACGCCCAAATGCATTATGAATTTTCCCATACCATTTAACTTGATTTTCCAATTTTCTAGCAAATTTTTTAAGTTTAGGTAACGCATTAAAGAATGCAGCTTTAAATTCTGCTGCTTCATCAGGAGTTTTATTTAAAGATTTAGCTAATAAATTTTTTCCCTGACCATAAGCTAGACCTAAGGCCATTGCTTTTGCTTCTTTTCTTGATATTTCTACGTTTAAAATATCTTTTAAAACTGAGGCAGTAGCTAAATAAAAATCTTTATATTCTCCTGATAAAAGCTTTTCAATAACACTCATTTCCCCTGCTTGATCAAGCATAACAATCATTTCTTGTTGAGAATAATCTGCAAAAAATAATCTATACCCTTCATCTGCTATAAAAGATTTTCTAATTAAAAATTGATCTTTTGATTTATCCCATTCTTCTTTATGTAGATTTTGAAGATTCGGAGAGTTAGAACTAAATCTCCCTGTTTTTGTAGCTTCTTGATTTAATCCACAATGAATAATATTTTTTTCATCCTTTAAAAGCATAAAATTTTCGTAATAAGTTCCAATTTTTTTATCCGCTTCTTTTGCTTTAGTTATCTTAGATAGGAAATCTAAATTAGGATATTTTTGCATTAGTTTAGCTAATGTTTTTTTATCAGTTATGTAGTTACCTTGACGATAAGTATTAATTTTTTCTTCTGCTTGGAGTGCTTTATTTTTTAAGGAGAGTTTTTGTCGATCAGTTTTAGCACGATACATTTGATCAACCAATATATCGTGCTTTTCAAGCCATTTATCCATCATACTAATTGCGTGATCAGTAGGAGCTTTTCTAGGAACCTCAACGCCTTTGGAGATTAAATATTCTGCTACTTGTTTTCCACTATTAAGGTTTATTCCTCCTGTAAGTAGGGAAATTTCGGTATGAAGTGCTTTCGATATTTTTGATTCATGTGCGATAGCTTTTTGAATGTAATCAGTCCACAAACGAATACCTTTTATTTTCATATCTACTAAAACGCTAGTAAGCAATATTTCGTTTTTAGCTATCTCTATCATTGGAGGAGTATCACCCCTATGCTCTTCATAATTTTTATCTTTGAAATTTATGCATTTAATTATCTTTGTACAGACATCAAAAGTTGATCTAACATCTCCGCACCCATATTCAAACATTAAATCGAGGGGAACTTTATTATATAAAGGGATCAGCTTACCATTAAAAATATCTCTTTTTTCATCATAGAGATTATTTTCTTTTATATATTTTTTAACAGCATCAATTTTTTGCTGTACTTCATAATAATTTGCTAAATTCTCAAGATATAAAAAACTTTCTTTATCCCAGGGATTTTTACCATGCTTATTGTATTCAATTCTTGCAATACTAGGGCCATCGACTATTCTTGATTTAATTTCTATTCCATCAAAATGCAATATTGTAGCATCAAAGAGAGCATTGATAAAAAATATAACCCTATTAGGATCATCGAAAATAGTTTGCAACTCATGTTTATGCCTTTTATGGATTCCATCTTTATTAAAATTAAAATAAAATTCATCAGTTTTTGTAGCAAAAATGATAGAAAAAGCTCTACTTCCATGGAAAGGATAAAGGCCGCCTACTCCCGACGGCCCGTAAGTTTCAGTATCTGAAGAAAGCCGTTCATGTTGTTTTAATTCATGAACGGCCTCTCTCAAATCTTTTAAATTGTTAATTAAATTTTTAGCCATTTTTTCAAATCTAGTTTGTTGTTTGTTTTAATTCCTAAAGAAGTAGCTAAAATACTCTCTATCACAACCCATTTTGCTACGCCTGTTTTTTCTGTGATATTGTCAATTTTTTCTATTATTTTTACATCACATTTTTTAGCATAGAGTGCTTTACGAGTTTTTTCTTTAGGAATGTTAATTCTAGCTCCTCTTCGCATTATATCCTCGCTTCAGTTGAATCAGCTTTTTTACCTACTTTAGTACTAGTTTTCTTTTTAGTTGCCGAAGTTGACTCGATAACATCAGAATCATCAATTTCAATTTGTGACTCCATTACATCTAGTTGTCTTCTACAATCTGCTAAAAATGGCATAGATGTTTTAGGTAAATATCCACCAAATTGTACATGTTTAACATAAGCAGAACCTTCAGAAAAGTTCTCTTCGTTTGCAGTCATTTTAAAGTAACCTACAAAACAAGGTAGACCTGGGCGATCAGGAGTCGGCGTATTGAGCGTTTTAATATCTGATATAAGCATTCTGCCTGCTCTTTTAGATGAACTAGCGAAATCAATAATATAAGGCTTATTAACACCTAATACAGCATCTTTTTCTAAAAGGACATAAGCACTAATTACTTGTCTTCTAACAAGTTTATCGCCCTCTACAGTCTCTTCATAAGGAAGATCATGATTTTTACCGAATACCATAATTTCACTTGATACAAATTCTTTTTTATCATTAGCTACAAGCTTAAAGGTATGCCATCTTTTAAATGTTTTAAGCACAACAAATTGAAGAGTTTCGCCTTCAGAAGCTAAGATTTCAGCAGTTTGAGAATCAACAAAATCTCCTTCATCTGCTTTCTTTTGTTTTCTAAGCTCACTCATGGCCTGAATCAACCATACTTTAGGAATCAAAATATCATTTTGAAACAACTCATTATTATCTGCTACATCCAAAGATATATCATTGAAAGCTGCCATTTCCTTATCAGTATAATTAGCAAATTTTGCCATAGCAGTTGAACTTAATGTTGCCTCTTTTAATGCAACTTCTTTACTTTGTTTTTTTGCCATCTCTTTTCTCCTAGTTAAATTGGCCATCAATTATTTTTGATAATCCTACTTCCTCAATAAAATTTAAATTTTTAGATTTCCATACTCCTACTTCATCTAATTCAGGTTGATAAGCGGCTACATAAATTTTAAGTCCTGCTTTTTCTTCTAAATTAGTTAATGTCTCTTTCATTAATTCATTTATTAATTTCATTTTTTCTTGTTTAGCTTTTTCTTCTTCTCTTTTCTTTTCTACTTTTGCTTTCATTTCAGGATCTAAAATTATAGTTCCTTCTTGTTGATTTTCGTTGTTGAATAATTCTTTTTGTTCTTCGCTCATTCCCTTTCTCCTTATTTTCGGTTAATACGTTTTGATTTTTGTGCGATCTTTTTTCTTCTTTTCTTTTTCTTCCTTAATTTATTGCTATTCACTTCTTCTCCTTTTTCATATAAGTTGTTAATCTTCTATAAGTAATTTCTCCAAATTCAACCCCATCAATTTCAGGATTCATTATCCCTTTTATTCTTTGATCATTAGCTTCTTTTTCACAAAATGATTTTAAAGCGGATATTTTCATAGCATCTTTAAAAAAATCAAATACCTCCTGAGGTTTTTTATTGACCTTAAGCCATGCCATAAATTTAGCTATATCTTTTACAATTACTTTTCTTTTATTATCAGGTTTAACAGTAAATCCATTTTTAAGTGAATGAGTATTTACCATAGCTAAATCCATTAGTTCACCTAATTTTTCTAACTTTTCTTGTTTAACTTTTTCTAACTCTTTAATCTTATTATCTATATTGTATATTTGAAAAAGATTCCTATTTAAAAACGGAGCTAATCTTTTTTGCTCCGCTAACCTTTCATTAGCAAATTTTTCCGCATCCTCACATGCTATATCAAATGGTTTTTTAGTCATGAAATTCTCTTATTACTTTCAACCCATATTCAATAGAGGAAAGTTTAAAAGCTACCCCCCATTCATTAATTTCAGTTAATCTATCTCTAAACGCTCGCTGCTCTTTTGTAAATTGAGCATGACCTGTTTTAGCGTCGAACCATATGTAAAAACCTTTACCTAATACGAGTAAATCCATTACACCTTTTTGACCTGCTCTAATGATTCTATCAGGATTATCAAACGCCCTAAACATCCCATTGGTATACGGCAGTATCATCACATTAGGGAACTCTTTTGATACTGCTATCATGAAATCCTTAACAAGATTTTGGTGTTGGAGAGTTGAACCTTTTTTCATTTTATAATCCGTTTAATGGTATATATTCATAACGTCTTTTATATTTATCAATAATCTCTTGTTTTAAACCAATTGATTTTCTTATTTTTAATACTTTTTCAATCCCATATTTTTTCAACATATCCATCTGAGCATATTCTCTTGCGATATCCTTTGGATATCTTTTACCTAAATTTATCTTCTTCCACAAGAGCTTTTTAAACTCATTTATCATATTTCTCTGCTCTATTTGCTCCTCAGTAGCCGTCTCCATAAACATTTTTTTCTTAGCATAATCAGATAACTTCTTCTTTTTTATGGGTTTATTTTTAAATCCACAAAAAGGGCAGCAATTATGAACCCCAAATTCTTGAGGTTCCGCTGCCCTAAAACACGACTCACACACTCTCATCTGTTGAACCTCAAGGGCTGTTTTAGTTTTCTTGTAACTATTTTTTAGGTCAACAGTTCTCTCTTGATAAAAATGCCCATTATTCAAGAGATTATTCGCTACATCTATAAGAATACAATTATTATAAATTGGATTTTTTCTAGATCCTCTTCCTAGTTTTTGATGTGATTGTTTAGTGATAATGTGCAAGCATTATCCCATATACATCCTATTTCCACGATATTAGTTCCACGAGTAAAAAGGCGGATATTAGATAAAAACCTAATAGTACCTCTACGAAATTTATCAATAGCACTTTTTCTTTCCTCTTTTGGAGTATCAGCATCACAATGGATCGCCATTTCTTTTCCATAGTAATTATTAATATATTCGACAACTCTTTTTGAATGCTCTTTATTAATACAAAATATCAGTGTTTGGCGATTATCTCCGAAACATAACCATGACTCAAAGCTCTCAGCAATGGCCTTTGGATGGTCTAATTTTCTAATTATATCAGTTGTTTTAAAAGCACCGTCAACTACTTCCACATCTTTAAAATTTAACTGCTTTGGTATTATATAATCAAAAGGCACTAGAATTCCCTTTTTCAATAATCCTCTAGCGCTTATGGGGTTTAATACTACATCGAAGTGATCTAGACCATTAAAAGGCGTTGCAGTCATTCCAAAATAAAAAAATCTGCTACTAGCAGAATATCTCTCAATAATTTCTTTTTGATAATCAGGAAATTCATCACATTCATCAACCATTACAACAACATTATCTTCTCCCTCAAAAGGTAAATAATCCCTGGCATCCATTGTATCTTTTGAACAGACTTGAATAGATTTATTTAAATCCATTTTCTCATGTCCGGCCATAAAGATTGAATAATCTAAATCAAAAGTATCAAGGGCATCTTCTGCTAACTGCTCTACTAAATTCCTTTTTCTAACTATTAAAACAAATTTATAAAATTGATGATATTTAGCTATAAATGATCCTGCAGTAATTGATTTACCTCCACCGGCCATAACCCAAAGAAGCACTTTCTGATTAAGCTTAAAATGCTTAATCATCCCTTCATGTGCTTCAATTTGATAATCCCTTAGTGTAATGGTCATTTATTCTCTACTATTATGAATTAATTTCTATCTTCATATGTAAGTCAAATATTTTAGCAAATCTTAACCATAACCTTACAGGTATGATCAAAAAATAAACTCCACTTTTTATTATAAATTTAAATATATTTTTCATCATAATCCCTCAATAATATCATTTTCAAATTGCTTAGCTCTACGCCTTAGCTCTGATTTATAATAATCTTCATGTACTTTCTCTTTTTTATAAATAATAGATACCTCATCCATAAATAAGGCAGCTATAACTGCCTGATCTGCTTCCTTTTTATTCGACGTATATATGTGCTCTTTTTTATGGGTTTTTAAATCTATTATTTCTATACTGAATACAGTAATCATAATACCCACCTATCAACATCAATTTTAAATTTATTTATAATTTTATCTACTGCATATATTTGCTTTTCAGAACATTTCCCAAATCTTATAAAATGATCATGAACAGAATTTACAAAAGACATATCAAATTTAATTTCAGAACATTGATACCAATTAGCTATGGCCGAACATTTTTCCTCAATAGTAAAATGAGAAATATTATTATCTGCTTCAGATTTATCTTTATTTAATATTCTTTGGATATTATTAATTTGATTCATCTATTTTACCTCATATTCATTAATATTAACATTTGAAATATATGCTCTTTTGCCTGTTAAATGTGGAAAAATAGTTCTAATAATTACCGCAACAATACCTGATGACTGTATTTCTTTTACCTGATATTCATTAGCGCTTTTAGTATGAATTAAAACATCTTCCAAATGAATATCTAAATCACCTATCTTTTTTAATTTAGGTTCCTGTAAATATCCTCCTTGTTTTCCACAAGAAGGGCATTTATTATTTTGATCTAAAGCGTACACATGTTCACAATGAATGCATTTCGTTTTCATTTCTTCTCCAATTTATTTATATAATTAATAAACCCACCATTTCTAATAATTCTATTTAAAAATTGAGTATCACCTTCTTTTATTCTTTTTTCAAAAGTAGTAAGTAATCTCATATAAACATCATATTCAGTAATCTTTAATGATTTATAATTAATAGATTTCCCCACCGCTGACATATCTATTTTAATTTCCCAGCCATCCTCTAAATGCTCTTTAATCTCTTCTCGATTCATCGTGGTTTTGTATGGGTACTTGCAATAGAAATCTATTTTACAAAATCTTCCATCATTCTTTTTAATTAGCGGTTTTAAAATTAATTTGTTCATCACATTAACTCATTTGCTTTAATCATTCTTTCTCTAAATTTTAATCCTTCCATCATAGAGATAATTTTAGTAGCACCTAAATGATATCCTTTTCCATCAGGTGATTCATTTTGCATAAGCTCAACTAATTTTTTACCTTTGATTCGATTATCTTTAAGCCATTTAATCATATCAGGCCATTGCTTATAGTTAGATTTAATAAATAGTAGAGCATTAAAAGCTTCTTGTTCTCCATCCCAAAGATAACTTAAAACCTCACGGAGGCCTTGAAGTTCGCCGGTAACGAATTTCATTTGGAGAGTTTTAGGATTTTCATTCATTATTTGATTCATAATTTTTCCACTATTTCAGCGCTAAAAGCACCCATTTCAATCTTTTTAACCATCTTTCTACAATGCGCTTTACTCTTATAGCCCTCGCCGCTCTCCGCAACAATACGTCCATTTCGCGCTTTTAAATGCCAGCGCCATTCGCCTTTCTTGTCTCTGTAAATTACAAATTTCATACTTACTCCTTTATGGTTATGTCTTTATTTTTCCATCTATTTAATATACGTTTCTTTTCTTGCTCGCTCATTCCTTCGCTAAAAATAAACTCTATTTTATCTAGCTTTTCAATGTCTTTAATCCCTATCTCTCCATCTTGTTGCGGAACTTTATAGTATCTATATGAAACGCATTTTCTAACTCTAACCTTCATTCCTATTCCCTTAAGCCTTCATTATTACCTCTATCGGTAGCATGAATTAAAATTAAATCTTGTACCTGCATAGGATAGCTAAAATCTATTTTTGATACTGTTTTTCTAGCTACAACTTTTTTATCGCTGGTTATTAATCTCAAAGTAATAAAATCAGAATCTTTTTTATTTATCTCTACAACATCCAAATTATATAAGGATAAATAATAACGAGAATCTTCATATATTTTTCTTTGAGTTTTTCCCATTTTATTTCTCGAAAAATATAGACAATTGACCTTTAAAGAAATATTTATAGGCGCAATTAGAATCAGTAAAAATTAGAAATAAAAATACAGGAAGCACCCATACCGGCGAAGTTAATATAGTTAACCAATTAGTTAAAACAAAAAATATTCTTTTTAATAATTTCACTCTATCTCCTTAGATTCAATTTCATACTTATAATTAGATCCTTGTTTTTCTTTTTTAGCTACATATTTTTCTGCTTCAAAAGGAGTAGAGAACACTTTATCCACACATGCATGAGCATCATTAGGGAAAAGCTTTACTACTACGTCTACTTTGGTTTTGAAATCTAGCAGTTGTGATGAATCCATTTGTTGACTCATTTTCTATCTCCTTCCTTAATTCCCTATAATAATCTTCTGAGCTAAATTTATTTCTAGCTTCTTGTTTCGCTAAAGCTTCTCTTAACTCTATATTTTCAGCTACCAAATGATCTATTACATTGAATAAACTTTGAGCTTGTGCAGGACTAACTGTTATTGTTTTTTCTCTCATTTTC
>CAZNER010000010.1:0-28032 GCA_964572065.1 uncultured Candidatus Saccharibacteria bacterium | reverse complement strand
ATTTTCCATTACTCCTATTTTGATTGAACCTGATCCCATTACGAATACGGATAAATGGTTCATAAGTTCGTTCATCTCTTCATCTCCTTCAAACTTATCTTTTCTAGATCCTAGAATCATATGAATGCCCTTTATCGTTTGAGTCAAATCAATAGTGCTTTTCTCCAAGGTCTTAATATGATCTTCTGCTTCTTTCATAACTTTAACATTATTTAAAAGCTCATTCTTCTGCGTCTCAATAACCTCTAGAAGTTCATCGATTGATTTTTGAATAAGCGCAACTTGTCTAGCTGCTTCTTCTTTGTTTTCTAAATTGATTTCTGCTTTCATAATTATAATAACTCCTTCATAGCTTTTTTAAGTACTCTTATTTTATTTTCCAATGCAATATTATGTTCTGATATAGCTTTGTTGTCGTCTTCTAGAAGTTTTATATCTCCTCTTAGTTGGTTAATTTCTCTATCAGCAGATTCTATTAATGATTTCCTTTCTTTTCTTAGTTTCATTAATTCTTCTGATTCGCTTTTTAAGGCTTGATTCATAATTTGATTTTTTTGATTTAGCTCTGCTATTTTAAGATTAGCAATTTCAATTTTTGATTTTAAATCTTTTATAATTATTTCTTGTTCATTCATTTTATTTCTCCCTGATAATTAATTTTGAAAACCTATTAAAAGATATCCAAGCGATATCGTCAACAAGTTTTTTGTCAATATGAAAATTTATTTTTATTTGAATACTAAAAAGATAGGCACCTGAAAAATCAGATGCCTAAGGACTCTCATCACCAATCTTATCAGGGAAAGGATATCGAAGTATCTAAAATTATAAGAAATAAAAAATCTCCTTGTCAAATTAAAAAAAGTGCTTTCTAATATTATTTTTCAGGGAAATTAAATGAGAAACTACGTTAATTACTTTTTAAGCAAGAAGCATTCTAAGTTAACTCAAGGGCACCTAAAGTCCTGTAATCTGTATGATAAAATTCTAAATCATAACGGAGATACAGCATATTGCTGTTATTTCGATCTAGATAACGATTATTTAAAACTCGAATGGGATACAAATAAAAAGGATACTGAAGGCAAATCCATATATGAATATCATTTATCTGGTCAAACGCCCTCTAATCCTGAATTTAAATGTAATGGTAAAACCTTTACTCAATATGAGGGAATAGCTAGACCTGCTTTAAATATGGTTAGCTTTGATTTCGATGCAGATGATCCTGCAGATGCTCTCTACGATGTAGATAATTTTATTAAATGGCTTAAGCTTAATAACAACCAATATGTTTTATTTTTTAGTGGTAATAAAGGATTTCATTTAATGATTCCTTTTAGTTTATTTCCATTAGAAGCAAATGAACATTTACCAAATCAATTAAAAGATTTAGCTAAGCATTTGAAGGATGATTTCCCTACACTAGATGATTCTATCTATAACTATAATCGTAAATTTAGAGTTCCTTTTACTAAACATGAAAAGAGCGGACTTTATAAGAATGTTGTAAGGCTTGGAGAGTTAGATAATATTCTAGAAGAATGTGAAGAGCCTCACTGTTATGATTTCATGCAGTATGTTGAAATGGAAAACGAAACCTCTGAGGTTTTGGTTTCTGAATATGAAAAAGTACTACGAAAGTCATACGAAATTGAAAAGGAAAAAGCAGGTACATTAGTTAAACCATCTCCTTTTGAAAAGTATGATGGAAAAATATGTATTACCAAAATGCTAGAATCTAGATGTGATGATATCGGTCGAAACAATGCTGCGCTCCGTATAGTAAACGACTATTTTCGTACAGGTAAAACGCAAAAAGCATGTGAAAGGGATTTGTCAACATGGGCATCTGAGAATGATTTACCGCTATCAGAATTAACAGCGATTATTAATAATATATATGAGCGGCATAACAATTATAATTTTGGTTGTCAAGATGAATGTAAATCAATTTACTGCTCTGCTAAGTGTACCATCTGGAAAAAATTAGATCCTGAGAAGCGCCCTACTACTGTTGATATGCCTGCAAATGCTGAGTCACCTACTAAGCTTAATAATGAGTTTATCGGCGTTAGATGGCTTATGGAGAACATATTCGGCGCTGATTTTGATGAAGATAGCGAAACATTTAGTAGTGGATTAATTGTTAAACAAGATGCAGTGAATCTATTTTACTACAAAGATAAGCACTGGCAGTTTTTGGATGAAGCTAAAATTCATATTCTAAAAACTAAGTTAAATTCTAAATATAAGAATAAACTCTCCATAAGAAAGCTTGATTCAGTATTTAAAATGTTCACACTTTACGTTCCTGAAAAGCCGGAGGATGTCGATCTATTTGCTCCTCGAAATGATATGGCCAATTTCTTAGATGGTACTCTCCATCTAGAGAGAAATAAAAATAACGAATATCAATTAGTATTTAAAGAACATGACAAAAGTGATTTCTGTACTACTATTATTGAACAAAAATATAGTGACTATCTTCATGATACTTCTAGACGTAATGATGATTTTGAAGATTGGTTATATGAGTATCTAGAAGAAGATAAAGAAAGTTTTGACCTTGTTCAACAAATGTTTGGCGCAAGCTTAATGCCTAAATTTCCTCAATTTTTTGTTTTGCTAGGTAAAACATCTACAGGGAAATCAACAACTATAAAAATACTAAAGCAACTCCATAAGAATGATAAAAATATCAGTGGTGTTTCTCCTGATAAGTTCCATGGATTTCATATGACCTCTATGATTGGTAAGCTTATGAATATCGTAAGCGATATCAAAACCAACTGTAGGATTGATGATGATATTGTTAAGCAAGTAGATGACCAGGACATCGTTAGAATTGAAATTAAGAAGCGTGATGATGTTTATACTAAGCTGCCTGCTCTACATATCTTTGGCGCTAATAAGATGCCCATTACCGGCGAAGGTTATAGTGGTGCTATGAAAAGGCGTTTCAGTATTATCAATTTTAGTAAGCAATATAATGGTAGACCTAATACCGAAATTGCTAAAGATCTATTTAATAATGATCCTCTTGGTGTACTTACTTTTGCATTGAATGGCCTTAAAAAATTGGCCGTAGATAATAATGGTGAATATACAAAAACTATTAAAAGTCAAGAGAATGTCGATAAATGGTCAAAGAAAGATGACTGTATTTGGAGCTTTATTAATTCTATTATTGAAGAACCTATCGACGTAGACGGTCATATCACTTCTGTATTTTTGGATAAAGAAGAGAAAATTTTAAGATCAAAAATATGGAAAATGTTTGCTACATGGCAGCAAACCTATCTTGATTCTAAAAATCAAATGGGAAAAATGAGCTTTTTAAACGCCATGAATGATGCAGGTTTTACTACAAAAAATACCAATAAAGGGTTCCATATCTCTGGGATCGGAGAGTCAATCGAAAGTTCTGACAGCATTTAATTAAAAATTTAGTGATAAAAAGTGTCACTTTTAAAAGTATCACTTCAATCATTTTTGTTTTGGTGCACTGTGACTGCGCGGAGAGTTGTTACCTTGCATTGTGTCTTAGTTTTGCGTCAAAGTGATAAAATTTTATCACTCGGTGATACTTTATTTATATTTCAGATCCGCGTCAAGTCATTAAAACCGCTAAGGAAGTTATAAAGTGATATTTTGTTTTATATATATAATACATAAAAATAAAATATATGTGTGCGTGTACCGTAAAAAAGTGGAGTGTAAGTAGAAAAAGTGATAAAGTGTCACTTTCACTTTTCGATCTTACATCTGAGGTTTACTTGTGCGTCTAAACAAAAAATAAATAGTTGACTTGAGGTTTCGATCGTCGATAGAATGTGATACCATTAATTCAAGGCGAAATAGTAATTAGGCATAAAAAAGGCTATCGCATGGCAGTAAAAAAGAAAGGCAAATCTAAAATGTCAAAAGATCCTGAGAAGGCGGCTCGACAACGTGCGACACAATTTAAAAAAGGGCATACTAAATCTAAAGGCTTTGGTAGACCGAAGATGACTGATGAAGAAAAAGCCTTGTCTCTTAAAACTAGAACACAATTTAAAAATATACTTAATCGCTATATTACTCTCCCTAAGGCAGAACTTAATAAATTATATCGGGCAGCTAATACTCCTGCTTTAGACAAAATGGTAATTAAGTCTATTCTTAAATCTATGGAGGGAGGGGATCAAGTTCAAATTAATTGGTTTGTGAATCATATTCTTGGAAAAGAACGTGAACAGACAAATATTAATTTAACTGGTTCTATGGAAAATACTAATTCAATTGATTTAAAAAAACTCTCCAAGGAAGAATTGCTTTCTCTTAAAGCAATGGCGGAGAAAACTCAAAGTGATAAGTAATCTAGAAATTCCTTCAGTTGAATCCATACAGCATCGATTAGATACATTAGAGCTTGAAGAAGATTTAAAAAAATTCTTGAAATGGATGTTTAGAGAAATTAAACGAGAAGAATTTCTCGAAAACTGGCATCATGATTCTATTTGTGATGCTCTTATGAAAGTTTATCGCGGAGAGATTACCTACCTGCTAATTAATCTTCCTCCGCGATATTCAAAAACAGAAATTGTAATTAAAGCATTTGTTAGTTGGTGTTTAGCTCGTAACCCTAAATGTAAATTTTTACATTTATCTTATTCTGATGATCTTGCGTTAGATAATAGTTCTGCAATTAAAGAAATTGTAACGAGTGATGAGTATCAATCTCGATGGCCAATGGTTTTGAAACAAGATTCACAATCCAAAAAGAAATGGTTTAATCATATGGGCGGAGGTATGTATGCCGTAGCAACAGGAGGGCAGATTACTGGATTTGGTGCTGGTACTGTTCAAGATCCTGATGCACCTTTTGAGTTTAATGGTGCAATTTTAATTGATGATCCGCTTAAGCCTGATGACGCTGCCAGTGATACAATTCGTTCACGAATTAATGATCGATTTAATAATACAATCAAATCTAGAGTAAATTCTAAAGATACTCCGATAATAATTATTATGCAGAGATTGCATGAAGACGATTTAGCAGGGTTTCTTTTAGATGGAGGAAGTGAATTTAAATTTTATCATCTCAATCTTCCTGCATTGAATGAAGATGGTAAAAGTGAATTTGATCCGCGTGAAAAAGGCGAAGCGCTTTGGAAAGCGAAACACAATGAAGATGATTTAGAAGCTATGCGAGTTTCTGATGCAGAAATGTTTGCAGGACAAATGCAGCAACGTCCTGCTCCTGCAGATGGTAATATTTTTAAAAGAGAACATTTTAAATTCTATACTCAAATACCAAAAGACATAGTTTATAAATGTCACTCATGGGATATGACTTTTAAAGAAAAGTCTAAGAATAAAAAAAATAAGACTGATTTTGTTGTAGGCACTGAGTGGGGGAGGAGTTCAACCGGTGATATATTTCTTTTACCTGATATGGTTAGATCTAGAATGGGATTTGATAAAACTCTAGAGGCATGTGAATTGTTTATAACTAAACATCCTGACTATAAAGCATTGTTGATTGAAGATAAAGCTAATGGTCCAGGTATCATTTCGATGCTTCGCAAAAATAATATTAAGCGTATCATTGAAGTTGAACCGAATGGATCTAAAGTTGAACGCGCACAGTCACAGGCTCCGTTATTTAAATCGGGAGATATATACTTTCCTGATCCTATGATAGCTCCATGGATAAATGACTTTATCTTAGAATTAATGGTATTTCCTAATGGTAAGCATGATGATCAAGTTGATTCAGCAACTCAAGCAATTCAGCATTTGGATGAATTAGGTTCCGTGGGTAGCATGAAAGACACCAACAAAACATCAGAACCTTACCGTAAATCGTTTCAAAAGAAAAATACGACTCATTCATCACGTTTCAAAACTAGAGAAGCTTAGAATCGAAATATGAGCTTCTGCGATCAAATAAAATCGTATGCCTAATACTCTCCGCGTCATAAAAAAATATTGATTTGGGTTGTCAGAACAAATTAATTCATTTTACAATTTTATGATTTCAGTCAATAATAAATTTAATACCCTTAATCGAGGCATCATGGCAGATCAAGATTTTACGGAAAAAGAAACTCCTAAAACTAATTTCAAACCTAAAGGCAAATCAGGGACATTAATAACAGCAGATACAGTCCAAAATGATTATCTAAAAAACCTAATCGGAGAAGCAGGTCAAGAGACTTATGCTAAAATGCTCTTATCAGATGCTTCTATCAGAAAACCTTATCATGCAATCAACAACCCTATAAAATCTGCTAAATGGGATATTGAACCAGCATCTGATGAAAAGAAAGATTTAGAAGTAGCGGCATTAATTCATCATATCCTGTTCAATAATGTACCTGATGGATGGAAGGCCAAGCTAGATGAAATTTTAACATTTCCCTGGCACGGCCATTCTGTTTTTGAAGTAGTGCATAAAAATAGAGTTGAAAAGCCTTTTGGCCCGTACACTGGTCTAGCTAATATAGCTTGGCGTGATCAAAGAACTCTAGATAAGTGGAAATTTAACCGCGAAGGGATATTAGAGAAAATCCATCAAACACAATCAGGTGATGTAGAAGTTAATGAAGACATGGACGCCGATACTCTCTTGATTTTTTACAATGAAAAGAAAGGGAATGATACAGGTTATCCATTCTGTAGAATGCTTTACGGAAATTATAAAAGAAAACTTTTATATAAGCAGCTTCAAGCTATTGGAATCGAGAAAGGCGCTATTGGTGTACCTGTTTTAACTCTTCCTCCTGGTATTGATTATGAATCTGATGAATATAAACATGCTATGGATGTTTTGACTGAATATACTCAGGCGGAATCAGCACATATTATTTTACCTGATGGATATAATTTAAATTTAGATCAAGCTAATACATTTGATCCTGCAAAAGTACAAATAGCGATTAAAGCAGAGAATGAAGAAATAGCAGGTGCTATAATTGCGATGTGGCTTGAAATGGGTATTGGAGGGAATGCTGCAGTAGGATCTTCTACCGCACAATCTGTTGAATTTTTCCGTGATGGAATAGAATACATTGCAGACAAGATTGCTGATACAATTAATCTAAATTTAATTCCTAATCTTGTTCGCCTAAATTTTGGCGATTCCGTTGAGGTTATGCCGAAACTCATTCATTCTGGTATTGCTGATGAAGCAGGCGAAGAGCTTATGAGGGTTGTAACTGGTTATGTCGAGAAGGGAATTATTACCGCTGATGAGCCTCTAGAAGATCATGTAAGAAGATCGCACAATCTACCTAAAAAAGCTGATGGAGATATGCTTGAAAACAAGGAAGCTAAAAATGAAGATAATAAGAAGTCTTCTAATAGTTCTTCTAATGATAATTCTGATGGAGGCGATTCTGGAAAACAAGAAGAGCAAGATGACGTTGAACTATCTGAGAAGGGAACTCCGAAAACACCCAGAACATTGATTGCTAAGCAAGGAAGCAGAATAGCAGATGATATTCGAGCTACCTTAGAATTTTCCTCAGCAAAATATATCAATGATGTGATGAATAGATATAAGCAATTAGCTGATAGCAAAAAACAATTGGCCACAAGTAAAATTAAAATGAGCGGAGTTAATGATTTAAAAAAATCTCTTAAGCGTTCATTAACTGATACTGCTTTCAAAGCAATAGATATGGCCAAGAAAGAAATACCTTCAATGAGAAATGTTGAGCTTAATAATCATGAAAGAGATATGATTAGAATGGTAGAAAAATATGGAGAATCTGTTAATGAAATAAAATTAAATGATGCCTCAAAGCTCCCAACTTATATTCAAGTATTGATTCAAAAACAATCTGACTTGATTAGTGAAGATTCAATAAAAGAACTTAAAAAGAGAATTGATTTTTCTTACTCAGGTATTGAGACTAAATCATCTGATGAAAATGTTATTAGGCAGTCAATGGAAGATGATGCTGAGAAATTTATTGAATCTAATCAAGTAGAAGTGAAAGGAAATAACTCAGCAGCATTAATGGTAAATGAAGGAAGAGATGCCTTTTTCTTTGAACCAGATGTTTTAGAGGAAATTCATTCTTTTACATTTATAAACATTGCACCTAAATCTGCTATTTGTAAGGAATTAGCAGGAACAACTTTTAATACAAATGATGCTGAGAGCTTGAGATATTCGCCGCCTCTACATCATAATTGTAAATCATATTTAAGAGCAAATTTAAAAACATCAAAAGGAGTTGATGGGTTGGAGGTATCTACTTTATCTCCATCAGCAACAGCTAAGAAGAGTATTACGCTATGAAAAAGTTAATTAGAATTTTTAAGCAAGCTTGTTGGAAATGTCATGGGATGGGCGTTATAGAAATGCCTAATGGTGAAACAAAGGAATGTCATATTTGTAAAGGTAAGGGGATAGTATGAATTTTTTAAAAGATTTTATTAGAGAAGAGAAAATATTAGAGATAGATACTGATATTGAAAAATTTCTAGAAGAAAATAATATTTCAGATAGAGCTATTATTCATAAAGTAATTCTAGGAAAAGAAAGATTTCAAACTGAGGAAGAAGCAAGAGAGTATTTGAAATCTAAATATTTTTGGGATTATAATATTGAAGAAAATGATAATGAATTTATTGCTGTAGCGATATCTGAAAAGCAAATTTCTCCTACAGAAACTAAAGTAACTCTTGGAAGGGATGTAGTAGGATTTATCGGCGAACTTATAGAAGTACCATGCTGCCAAGAAATCTCATTCAATGATAAAGGAGAAGTTAATCTTTCTTCTGAATTTAAAACTATAGATCTACATGAAGGGTTGCCTCACATAATTGAAATAGCAAGAGTAGCAGAAGGTGAGCATCCTATCCACGGTAGGTTAGTCATAACACAAGAACATTTGGAGTCAATGGAAAGTAATTTTAAATCTAAAGTTACAGGCGTTGACTTGAGCATAAACGAGGATCATAAGAAAAATGAGGCGTTCGGATGGTTTAAAGATGTTTTCTTATCTTTTGATAAGCAAACGCTTTATGCTCAAGTCATGTGGAATACAAAAGGTATTACTGCTTTAAGCGAAAAGGAATACAGATATTTCTCTCCTGAATTTAGATTTAGTTACAAACATCCACACTCAGGGGAAAAATTTGGTGCCACCTTAGTAGGAGGCGCATTAACAAATTATCCTTTCCTGAAAATGGATGCCATTGTCGAACTTAATAATAAATCACAAGGAGCTGAAAAAGTGACAACAGAAACAACTATTGAACTTTCAGTTCACAATGAGAAAATTGTTGAACTGAATAACAAAGTCTCTGAGGTTCAAGGCAAACTTGATGCTGAAGAGGCCAAGAATGTTGAGCTTAGTGATAAGGTTAAAGAACTTGAAGATAAGATTACAAAATCTGATAAGGAAAAAGTTCATGATAAGCTTTTCGCTGAGGGGAAAATTAATAAGGCGCAACTAGTTGCTCTTAATGAAGGTAAGGACATGCTTGAAGTTCTTTCTTTAAATGAAAAGATGAATACAAAAGCCAAAGGATCTGATGAGACACCTGAGGATGATGAGATTGTACTTTCTGCTAAAGAAAAGGAAATTGCTGAGCAACTTGGCTTAACTGATAAAGAGTACGTTGAGTACAACAAGTAATAAGGAGTAAAAATGGCTGCATTAACAGAAAATGTTGATAGAAAAGAAAAAGAAGGCAAGCTATTAGCTCATCCTGTTGTTGCTTCTGATATTATTTATCAAGGCGCAATAGTAAAGCATAATGCTGCAGGATATTTGGCACCAATGGCTGCAGAAGCAGGAGCTGCTTTTGCTGGTATTGCTTATGAGAAAGTTGATAATTCTGCAGGAGCTGCAGGGGATTTAACTTGTCGAGCAGAGAAGTATGGTGCTTTCTTGATGAATGGAACTGGTTTTTCTCAGGCAGATGTAGGCTCTATAGCTTATGCATCTGATGATAATACTATTTCTACAACTCAAGGAACTAATGAGTTAGCAGTTGGAAGAATTGTAGAATTCATTTCTAGTACCGAAGTACGTGTTAGAATTGATAACTACGCAGTTTAATTAAAAGGAGTTTAGATTATGAGTACATATGCAGGAAAAGAATTAGTAACTCTGAGAAAAGGTCTAAACGCGGCTTTTGTGAAAGCATTTAATAATGCTGAAGATCCGGCCGATGTAATGCCTTTTATCATGGAAACAAATTCAACATCAGATAAAGAAAGTTATGGATGGCTTGGTCAATCCCCTTCTTTAACTGAATGGGTTGATGAAAGAAAACTTAAATCATTAGGTGAATTTGATTACGAAATTCCTAATAAAGATTTTGAAGCAACACTATCTGTAGATAGAAACGCTCTTAAAGATGATCAATTAGGTAATGTTCAAATCAGAATTAATGACCTTGCTAGAAAAGCAAGAATCCATCCTAGAAAACTTTTCATTGAAGCTCTAGTAGATGGAACAACTGAGCTTTGTTATGATGGACAACCATTTTTCTCCGCTTCTCACCAAGAAGGGGAATCAGGTGTTCAATCAAATCTTCAAACAGGTACAGGCTCAACTTTAGCGCAAATTAAAGCTGATATTGATACTGCTGAGGCAACTATGTTATCTTACAAAGATGATACAGGTGAGCCTTGGAATGAAGGAGAAGTTAAAATTGGAGTTGTTTGTCCAGTTCAATTGAAGAATCAATTCATTGAGCTAAATACTTTGAGACTTATCAATAATAGTGACAACGCTATGAAAGGTAGAATTTCTCAAATTACTTACTCTTCAAGATTAACAGATGCTAATGATTGGTATATTGCAGATATCTCTGATGGTATGAAACCTATTATTAAGCAAAACCGTCAAAATCCAGAGTTTAATTCTCTTGAAGGTGACAGTGATGCAGGATTCATGAGAAAAAAATATCTTTATGGTATCGATTATCGAGTAGGATTCGGCTACGGTCTATGGCAAAAAATGATTAAAGTTACTAATACCTAATATGAGGAGGGCTTGGCCCTCCTCCTTTCTGTGAGGATAAAATGGCAGAAGAAAAGAAAGAAAAACTAGTTAAAGTATCTTTGAAACTTAGAAAACGTCATCCGGCCAAGCAATTTAGATTAGGTTCTCATGTTGTTGGACTTACATTTAAAGAATTTGAGCTTAATGAAAAAGAAGTAAAAGAACTTAAAACTGAAGGTTGTAGGGCTTGGTTAATTTCTAAAAAAGATTACGATGAAGAAATGAAAAAAAAGCCTATGGGAAAACCTGTTAAAGTCATAAAAGACGAAAAGTAATCATAAAGGGGGAGAAATCCCCCTTGTTTTTCAAGGTAAAAAATGGATTTAATTAACGCAATAGAGGCATGGGATAAAAGTCAAAATAATAAATCATCCCTTTATGTTAATGTTGCAAATTTGTCTAGTAACCCTATTCCAGTTATTTTTACTGCTGGCCAAGCAATTAATGCATTTGATGAACAGAATTCTGTTGCTATAGGTTCTACGATTGATATCGTTACTTATACTGTACCAACAGGGAAAATTTTAGCCTTACAACATGTAGAGGCAAGCGGCTGCAGTATTAGTGAGTATTCTGTTTTAGTCGATACAGCTATAATAGGCAAAAGAAGAACAGCGCATGGAGCTTATGATTTTGTTTCTCCTTTTGGAGGAATTGAATATAGTGCAGGATCAATTATTAAAGTAAAAGCTAATAATACTTCTGGAAAAGTTAATAATTATGCTGCTAAAATTATAGGTAGCTTAAAGGATGCATAAAATGAATATTGAAAAGAAGAAAAAACAAGTTGAGTTAATGAAAGTACAAGCTGCTAGGGCAGAGTTCGAACTTAAAATAGCTCAAAGATTAGAAGAAATTGAACGATTAAAAGAAAATATTAACCTGCAAGATGAAAGAATTTCAGAATTGCAAGAACAAATTAAAGGAGAATAGTCATGGCAGATTATGATTCAAGTTTACCAGTAAGAACTGAGAGTGATGGAGATCTTGATATCAATGTATCCGATCCAACAACACCAGCGAATAAACTAGCTGTTAATGCAGATGGAAGCATTGACGTAAATGCAAGTATTCCTTCAGGGGAAAAAATTATAATAACTGATGGTACAGACGATCTTGATGTTAATGCAGATGGAAGTATTAACTCGGTAGTTAGTCAAAGTACACACGATAATTTAAATGCTAATGCTAACTTGCAAGTAGGTGACGCTGATGTAGATAATGCTAATCCTGTACCAATATCAGACGCAGGGGGTACGCTTACCGTAGATCAATCAACACATGATAATTTAAATGCAAATGTTAATCTTCAAATTGGAGATGTTGATGTAGATGCTTCCAATCCTGTACCTGTAGAAATGGTTAGCGATCAAGCTGGGGATGAAATTTGCGATTATAATACAAGTTCCGCAGTTGCTAAGGATGCATCTGTTAATCATGATTATACAGTTACCGCAGCGAAAACTTTCTTAGGTGAACAAGTTTGGGTTAGTGGATCAGGTAAGTTAAAAGTAGAAGTACTAGTAAATGCAGTATCTAAGTTCGTAGGATTTAACTCAACTTCGATGCCTAATATTGAAATACCACTAAAGAAAATCTGCAAAGCAAATGCCACTGAAGTAATTAGAATAACAATTACTAACCGTGATAATCAAGCACAAGATGTTTACAGTACATTGTTAGGATTAGAGGTATAATTTAGATGGCTGATATTGAAGAGCAAAAACAATCTGAGAGTGTGAGAATAGTCGGTCGTGATGAAGAATACGCAGCCGATGTTATACTTAAACCTGATGGGAGTCAGCGATTACTCGTTGACTCTGAAACATCAATAAGTACAGAATTAGAGATATTGCAAGAATATGATCAAGATTATGTATTAAGTGATACAACCTATTACGATATATATAGTGGAATTGGCATCATTACAATATCAGGTTTTCTGCTATCATTTAATAATAAAAAGGTGTGGGTAAGGCTAGAGATTGATGGTATTGAAATCTTTGATATCAATGTTGAGAAATTTAAAGATGTGTCAGATTGGAATTCGGCATCTCAACCACAGACTTATGTAAGTTGGAATGATGCGTTGAAAGTCTTTTATTTTACACCTAATTTCCCAATGAAATCCTCAAGTTCATTAAAAATTCAGGCAAGATCTGAGACAGGTGAGTCTAAAAAA
Organism: uncultured Candidatus Saccharibacteria bacterium; assembly: GCA_964572065.1. Classification (GTDB taxonomy): domain Bacteria; phylum Patescibacteriota; class Dojkabacteria; order JAHIVN01; family JAHIVN01; genus CAZNER01. The sequence continues at coordinate 14,832 of CAZNER010000010.1, read as the reverse complement.
TATTTAGGAAGTATTATCCAGGTGGGTTAAGATGAAAATTAATATAGGTGCTAACTTAAAACATTTCTTTTCAAAAAATAAAATAAACTTACCTGTAGTTACTGACGACTATATAGAAATTTTTAATTTTGAAGGTAAGGGAATTTATGTAACTTCGCTATTTAAATTTAACAATGATGATGTCATTCTCAAGGTTGAACTTGATAACTCTATTATACTAGAGCAAGACATTAATGCATTTTTAGATTACTTTAATTTGACAGATGGGAGAAATATTACCTACCCACTAAAAGTTCATAAAGGTGGCAATATTTGTAAATTAGGATTTAGTAATCCAGTGGAATTTTATAGCAGTGTAAAAATTTTTGCAAAATCAAACTCTAGTAGTCAAAGAAGGGATTTACAGGCTTATAGTATTTTTATCGGTGAAGTTGAGGAATGATATGATTACAATTAATTTAAATTATTTAGATTGGAAAAATGAAGTGAATAGCAAACTGCTAGATCATTTTAGTTATAAAACCAATGATCAGTATCAATTGGTGGCCATTGACGGCCCATTAATTTTTAAACATTCATTGGATCAGGATGAAAATGAAAACTACGAAGCTAATTATCTACCTAATGCTAATAAAAAGATTGGAAGTTTCTACTCAAGAGAACCATTTGCTACAAAAGTGTTAAAGGATGGCTCTAAATTATTTCGTCGTAAGCATGGAGTAAAAGAGACTATTCCAGCTGGGCAAGAGAAGGATATTGTCTTTGTAGTACCCTACACAAAGGCCAAAATTAATAAGCTTGAAATTATAGATGCTAATGCTTTAGATCGTGTAGACTTACTTGTTAAATCTCCTGTAGATGCTAATATAGCTGCAGCTTATGGGATGCCGGCGGATATTTTATTAAACCAATTCGGTTTTGATGTTGTAGTATCAGAATTACTTTATTCAGATAAATCGGATTACGATGCTGATGTTTTTGAACACATGCAAATTATTGTTACCTATAAGAATGATACTGCCTCAGATAAAACTGTAGGATTTAATTTAATTTTTCATGAGGTAGTTACTTCATAGGCGTAATTATGATTGATTTATTATTTAGAATATTAACACCTTTTATAAAGTTTTGGGGAAAGCTGCATTTCCCTTTTACTCATAAAAAAATAACAGGAATACATTATTATAAATGGAGAGAAAGTATCGAAATAGGTACAGTGTTTTTAACTAAAACAAATGGAGAACTTTCCAATTTAATTAATCCTACTGAAATAAAACATGCAGGTATTTACATAGGAAAAATTGATCATACTGATATTCGATATGTAGCAGAAGCAACTGGAAAAGGAGCGGTATTAACTGATTTAGTTACCTTTTTAACTACCAAAGATTTAGTTATAGGATGTAAACCAACATTTATAAGAGATTATGATAAATTTAAATATGCTATTCAAGATGCTGCTTTAGGTTTTAAAGATATAGAGTACGACTATATGTTTAAAATAGGAAATAAAAATCTGTACTGTTTTGAACTAGTAGCTGAATGTTTTAAATGTGTTTTTCCTTATATAAATTTAAAATGTAATAATATAGCAAAAGCTAAAAAAATATATGATGAAAATACATTCCTCGATGAAGAATTCTTTGAGGTTATAATCGATTCAAGGATAGAAGATGAAAATTGAATATATTGTTATTATCAGTATTGTGGGTTCATTGTGTACCTTAGGATTATCAGTTAATGCTTTCTTTTTAAGAGGAATCTTTTTAGACTTAAATGCTGTTAAAGTAAAGTTAGCAGAAATAAGTGTAAGAAGTGAGAGTAAAGAAAGAAGAATAGAGGAATTAGAAAAAAATGTAAGAGAGATTTTTCATAGATTAAACAAATTAGAAAAAAGGGAATGTCAACATGAGCTATGCAACTAAAGACGATGTAAAAGCAATGTTTAGAGATTTTGCAGATAACACAGAAGCTGCAGTAGATGATACTGATTTAGATCTATTTATTGCTAATACTACCGCAATGATTGATTCTAAAATAGGCACACTTTATGAGATGCCTATAACTGAATTACAAAATCCCGAGTCATTTAAAGTTTTAAAGCAACTTCAAATGTTTAAAGTTGCTTGTATTGTAGATGATATTTTAAATGATTATGCTGAAGCAGATAAAAAACCTACATGGTGTAAAAAAGCAGAAATGCTTATGAAAGCGCTAGTTCCTGAAAAAGATAAAAAGACTTGTCGTCAATGCGAACCTACTATGAAATTACCCGATGCAGTTTATATAGGTACTCCTACACAAAAGAATAAGATGTCTGTTAAAGCGACAACTGGCAGAATATTTGAGAAAGGAGCAGATAATTGGTAAGAAAAAGCAATAATAAACCTTTTAAATGGACTATTAGAAATAATCAAGATTTTGAAAGATCTATTAATGCATTAGGAAGATTTACTGATGATTTTCGCACACCTTTTAGGTTAATTGCTTCTGATTTTTATCGATCACAGAAACAATTATTTAATCTTAAAAGTGAAGGGCTTTATAATCCACTAGGAGGCTTTAATTACAATGCTATGAGTGGATTCGGTAATCAAACAAAAAGAGAAAGGGCAGAAGCATTAAAAGAAAAGAAAACAGGGCATCCATGGGCACCAATTTTATTCGGAGAAACCGGAGATTTAAAAGATTCTACCTTATCTAAAAATCATAGATATTCGATATTCTTTTTAGGAAGAAAATCTCTTCAAATAGGTACATCCGTTCCTTACGGCAAATTTCACCAAAGTGATGCTCCTAGAAAAACTTTACCTCAACGTAAATTTATATTTATTACAGGAGGGCCGGGAGATAAATCTAAAGATTCCAGGCTTTACGGAAGACGTGAAAGATGGAAAGCTATTATACAAGAACATATTAAACAAATTGTAACAGGAAAGGTTAAATAATGTTTTATGATGAAGAATTAATGATTAAAGATATAGAAACATTATTTAAAGAAAAATTAAATGATGAAATTGATTGTATTAATGCAGAAAAAAATGATTCTTTAACTTTAGATCATATACCAACTGATAAATATATTTTTGAAACATTAGATTCAAGGATACTTAATTATAAAGGATTTTGGATTCAGTATGGTCTAGTTGATACTCCGCCAAGAGAAGCTAATGTAGATAATTTTATTGAAGATGTTGTTATCACATTTCAAATAGCTACTATTGATAAAGGAGAATCGCAAAGATCAAATACATTATATAAACTTTTACGATATAGAAGAGCATTAAAGCAGGTTATCATGAAAAATCCCGATGTATTTCGGAATTATGCTAAACCTCTGGTGTCTAGCCTCAGACCTGATGCTTTTCCATATAGTAATAAAAAAGTAATACTCACAATTGGCCTAGAAGTCACGGCCTCAGTGACTGCTAATTAGAGTAAGGGAGTATTTATGGAAGATGTGAAAAAAGAAAAAGAGGAAGTAAAAACAAAAAGTGACCTTAAAAAAGTTATGCCTTTAAAGGATTTTGTAATTAAAATGAATGAGTTTTATTACGAACTGAAGAAGGGAGAAGCTATAGAAGTGCACAAAATGTTTTTGCCAAATCTTAAAACCGAAAAAGTAATTAAACAGTGAGGTAAAAATGAGTTTTGGTTACAATAGAATTAATTATGGTATTCATTCAATTTGTCCTTTTAGGATAAGTGATGGATTGCCATATGGTATTTTGAAAGTTCTAGGTGGAGGTACGATGACACTTTCTAGTGAATTCGAGGAGCTATTCGGAGGTTCCAACAAGTTCGCATGGGCAGTTGAATCGAAAACCATTTCTAGTGAATGGACTGCTACAGTTAAATCTATGCCTGATTTTATGTTTGAACTTTTCCTAGGAGCAAGTGTTACTACTACTGCTGCTTCTGCTACTGGTACAGTAGGGGATTTTGCTAATGTTCTTAATGAATCTGTTCTAGACGCCGCAACAGGGATTGCTTCTGTGGCGGTAAAATCTGGAAGTGATGAGGATCTTAAAGACGGTATCTATATCGTTAAAGCAGTTACGGCAACGACTGTAGACGTATATGCTTTAACTGATATCGAATTCAAGAAACTTGGCGCAACAAATGTGCTTGAGTATCTTAATGAAGATCTTAAAATTACTGACTCGCCTTTAACTATTACCACAGGCGCAGCCGTTGAAATTGTTGGGCTTGGTGTAGAACTTACAGGTGGTTCTGGTACAATTGGAATGACTGCAGACGATACCGCTAGATTTAGCGTTAGATCAGCACACAACGGTCTTTCTACAATTGATATCGGATCAGGTTCAACAATTTTCCCAGAACATCGTCAACTGTGTCTTGGCCAGAAACGAGCTAATGGCGATACTTTTGAGATGGAACTTTATAGAGTTGTTGGTTCTGGTATGCCTATCCCATTTGAAGAGCAAACTTTTGCTATCCCTGAGCTTGCTATGAAGCTTGTTCAAGATGGATGCGAAGATAAAGTTGCTACAATTAGAGCTAAAGCAGGTGTAGGATCTTGTTAATCACGGATGATTTCAAGTAACTATATGGGAGGGGGTTAACCCCCTCCTTTTTATTGATAAATTCCATTAATAAATGATTGAAGACATTCCTGAGATTTTTTAACTTTTGAATCATCAGATAATTGATTATATCCCCATGAAACCGGTTGGCCTAATCTACTAGAGATATATAGATTTTCAAATAGCAAGTGAACTTTTCCAACTTTAAATCTAATTGTAGCAGTAAATTGTAAAAGATATTTATTAGGATCACCCCACTGCCTGAATATATTGCATTCGGTATTTCCTTTTATGATAATAGTTCTTTTCTGCTCATTATGATACTTAACTGCTTTAGAACTATCCCCAAAAGATTTAGCAATATAAATCATAGCATCCTCATAATCATTATTAGTCTCTTCAATAATACTTAATTTTCTTTGTTCTTTTGGTATTATTGAACTAGCACAAGATACAATTAAGAACAATAAAACTAATACTTTCATTTCTTTCTCCCTTTTTTATTGGTTTCTTCAAAGTCTTCTTTACTAGGTACAAAATTTAAACCAGCAAAAAGTAGATACTCCGATAAATTACCATCAGTATATATATTTGCTTTCTGCTGCAGTTTATTTTCTTCTTCCTCTAAACATCTAAAGCTTATTTTACTTGTTTTGTTTTTCTTACTTTTTTTCAACCTTATACTCATATCCCCTCCTATGGCGCACCAAATTTAATTATAAATTCCAATCCTTCTTTAAGCTTATTCTTTTTTTCTAATATTTCAGTTATCTTCTCGCATTTTCGGTAATCATTATTTTTATCTGCTAAATCCCATTCTTTTTCTAGTTTTTCTATTTCTTGATTTACTTTTTTTAATTCTAATTTATATTTCATAATTTCTCCCTGATGAAACCATCATATCACGTAAGACGCTTTGTGTCAACAAAATGTCAGACAAAAAAGGACATGCTTTATTTGTATAAAAATTATACAATTTGATTATAGGAGTGTAGATGAGTTTTACAGTTTCAGAGCTAAGCCCCTCAAATCCGGTTATCAAGATTAATGATAAAGATATTTCTATATCTCTTTTAACTCTCCAAAAGGAAGTATTACTTCAAGAAAGATACGGATCTTTAGATGAAATTTTTAATTATATAAAGAAGGATGCTTTAGAGCTTCTTAATATTATATGGATATTAGTAATAAACAAATCAGAATTTAAAAACTCCATAATAGAGTTTAAAAAGGAAGTATTATCTGGAAAAGATTCTATAGTAGATAAATCAGCAAAAATGTACGAGGCATTAAATTTATCTATCAGGCTATCGATGCCTCTTATTAAAAATAAAAAAAGATATAAAGAGCTTCAAGAAATAAAAGGTACAGAGAATGAAGGAACCCCTTGCTATGTAGGTTATTTCGATACAGTTGCAAAAAGATATGGATATACATTAGATCAATTTTATCAATTGACTTTACGTCAATTACATATGTTACTTACCGTAATAGGAGATAAATCTTATGAAGAGCTAGAAGTACAGGCAGCACTTCAAGGTAAGAAACTTAAACCAAGAATAAAATTTAACGATATTTCAGAAGAAGAGGAAGCAGATCAAGAACAACAGGCGTTAGATGCTTTAAAAGAACTACAATCTCGTTATGAAAAAAATAAATCCAAGGATAGTAAATAATGGCGGATAAAGATCAAAAATTAATTATTGAAATTAATGGTAATGCTAAAGATTTTTTAGATGAAATAGATAAAGTAAAAAAAGAAACTAAAGATCTAGAAAAAGTTTTGTCCAAAACAGCTAAAACATCTGCAGTAGCTTTTGCCGGTTTTGCTGCCTCTATCGCTTTAGTAACTAAATCATTTGCTGATTATGAAACTGCTTTAGTAGGTGTAGGTAAAACAACTAATATTGAAGGAAAAAGATTAGAAAAATTTGGTAAAGAGTTTCAAAAATTATCTAGTGAAATTCCTGTATCGACTAATGAACTTTTAGGAATTGCACAGGCTGCCGGTCAACTAGGCGTTACCGGAGAAGAAAATCTAATTAAATTTACTGATACAATAGCTAAGTTAGGCGTTGCTACCGATTTAACAGGTGAGCAAGCAGCTACGGCCTTAACTCGTATTTTAAATGTTACCGGAGAAGGAATCGAAACAATTGATAATTTCGGATCGGTAATCGTTCAATTAGGAAATAATTTTGCGGCAACTGAATCCGAAATTGTAAAAGTAACCACTGAGGTTTCTAGATCGACGGCGGTATTTGGAGTATCGGCTGCAGAAGCAGCAGGATTAGCTACTGCTTTGAAATCTGTTGGCGTACAAGCTCAATTAGGTGGCTCCGCTACTGGTAGAGCGTTTAGGGCCATAGATGCGGCAACTAGACAAGGAGGAGCTGCCCTAGAGAATTTATCTCAAGTTACAGGGATAGCAGGTGATCAATTAAGGCAAACTTTTGAAGAAGATGCTACAGGAGTGTTTCAATCCTTTATTCAAGGTTTGGGAGATATTCAAAGAGCAGGAGGAGATGTTACCGCTGCTTTAGCTGCTTTTGGGTTGAAAGGGGATGAAATACTAAAAGTTCTGCCTGTATTAGCTAAAAATAGTGAATTAGTAGGTAAAGCATTAAAAACTGCTGCAGATGAGACTGAAAATGCTACAGCATTGAATGAAGAAGCAAGAAGAGCTTTTGATACTTTAAATAGCGAACTTACTCTTGTTGGAAATAATTTTACAAATCTTAAAACAAATATTGGAGAACAACTAGCTCCGGCCATAACTGAGTTACTTCAAGGGATTAATAAAGTACTTAAAGGGATTAGTGAACTAGATAAAGAAACATTATCCGTAATAGCTTCATTTCTTAAATGGGGCGCAATTATTTCAGGCGTAGTAGCATCGCTTGCTACTGCAGGAATTGCGTTTTTAAAACTAAGGGCACTTTTAAGAGGATTGGCCGTAGCGTTTAAATTAGGGCGTGTTGCTGCAATAGGATTCACAGGAGCATTGACCGGCGGATTATCTCTTATAGTAGGGTTTTTACCTGAGATTATTTCTGGGTTTAAATTTTTAATAGGAAAAGTTAAAGAAGTAAAAGAAGATATTAATTTTGATGCCGAAACTGCTTCTTTAGATAAATTAAATAAAAAGTTAGAAGAATTACGTGCTAGAAGGATTACAACTTTAGCAGAGACATTTGTCAGCGAAGATAATCCCGCTATTAAGCAATTAGATGATGAAATTAAAAAGTTAGAAGAAGTAGCACAAAAAAGAAAAAATTTAGCTGATCAACAATTTGGTACAGGAGAATTATTAATAGCTCCTAAAGCTGAGCAAGGGATTATACCTGATTTTGGTATTCCTGAGCAGCAAATACCATTAAGGGCAGCAGATGCTCAGGATCAATCCAAAGAAAATCTAAAAAAATCAGAAGAAGAAAAAACTGCACTTATTGACGAAAATACTAGAAAAAGAATAGATTTAGCTAAAAGACAAAATCAAGCTTTATTGCAGCTTCAAAAAGAAAGAAACGCAGGATCAACAGAAGAGGAAATAGAAAATCTTCAGCGTAGACAAGCTATTGAAGAAGAGTTTGCGCAAGCTAGAAATATTAAGAATCAAGAAGAAAGGGATCTTGCTCTTCAAAATTTACAACTTAAGCATGAAAATGAGTTAGCGGAAATTGAAGAATTTGAAGGACAAAAGGATGAAAGAGCTGCTCAGAGAAGAGAAGAAAGAGCTGCTTTAGATGAAGAGTTACGAGAACTCGATAAGGAACAAAGGGCGTTATTTGATGCGGAGGATCAACAGGCATTACAAGCATCAATAGATACCCAACAAGAAGCAGAGAAAAAAGCTGCAGATGAAAGGCTTAAACGTCAAATTGATGAAAGAAATCAGTTTAAACAAGATGAAATCAAATTTGGTACAGAAATAGCTAATCTTAAGGAATTTTTCAATAAAGAAGAAGTGCAGGGGGTTAAGTCTACATCTGCTCAGCTAGCGCAATTATCACGTTCTAGGAACTCTACGCTCAAAGGTATAGGTAAGGCTGCAGCTAGAGTAAATGCAGCTATAGCAACTGCTGAGGGGGCGATAAAGGCATATACATCCTTGGCCGGTATTCCGCTTATAGGGCCTGCACTAGGTGCTGCTGCAGCGGCTGCCTTAGTAGCTTATGGTGTAGAGCAGCAACAAAATATATCTGCAGCGCAAACAGGTGGCTTTGTTCCGCCCACAAATGGAGGAGCTAGGGATAGAGTGCCCACACTTTTAGAGCCTGGAGAGCTTGTGGTTCCTCAAGCAATCGCTCCTAATTTTATTCAGGCTGCAGGTCTTCCAGATACTCAATCAGATCAGGCAGTTGGAGATGTTACAGAAGGAGATAATAATGTAGTAGAAATAAGGCTTGAAGATCGGGCAGGAGAAGTGTTCTCATTAGAACAAAGAGAAGGTAGAGCATTAGGCGTAATAGGAGATGAATAATGACTTGTTATAATAAAATTAATGGAGGAGTTAAATTTTTTGATGAAAATTTTGCTCTTTTTAAAGAAGGCGGAGATGCTACAGCTACATCTAATAATGACGCTATAAGATCTATTTTGGATGTATCTAGATATACTCAATGGGAATCAATTGGTTCGAATGATTTAACTACTGAAACTATTGTTGTTTCTCTTCCTTTTGCAAAAGAAATAGATTCATTATTTTTAGTTGATATGAATTTTAAAGAGTTCACAGTTAAATACAATAGCGGAGGAATGTTTGTTGATTTTGCTAATGTTTATGGGATTAATGATGAATCTAAAGGTACTATAAATGAAACTGATTTTAGCCGTGATACTGCTTTTTATCAATTCGATGCAGTTACAACAGATCAAATTGAAATTAAAGTAACCAAAACTCAAGTAGCTAATGAACAAAAATATTTAGGTCAATTCATAATGTCAGAAGAGATAGGAACATTTGAAGGATTCCCTAGAGTACAGCCTGAATCAAATAGAAATGAAACGAAAGCTAGATCATTATCTAGGAGAATTGTAGCGCAAAAAACATATGAAACTAATAAAATAAAAATAAATTTTAAATCTCATCCCTTTGAAAATGATATTGCAATTATAAATGAACTTTTTGATAGAGAAGATCCATTTTTAATTTATCCATGCGGAGGAAGAGCAGGAACCCAGTACTTTAAAATGGAACAAAAAAATTGGAGATTAAGAGATATATATAATGTACAGATATTAGGCAGACTTAAAAATGAATGGGAAAAGGGTGTATATTTATTAGGCGCTAAAAAATCTGTAACATTTGAGGAGCATATTTAAAATGATGGAAATGTTATATACAGGGAAATATAAATGGTATTAATTAGACCAAAATCATATCAAGTATTAATGACTCCTCTTGTAGCAAAAGATGAATATGGAACAGAAGTAGATGTTACTAAAGATGTAGAAATTGACGATTACGTAAAAGATAGTGGTATTAGTACAATTAAGGGAGAAATTGATAATGGAGATTTCGATTTCGGAGTATTTGTTTTTGATTCTATTAATCTTACTTGCTTTAACTTTGATGGCAAATTTTCTGGAATAAATGATTCTAGATCTATGTTCAAATATTCAAGAGATAAGGCGAAAATAACTATTAATTATTTTAATGGCGAATCCAATACACCCGATTCATCATTTAGAGGATTGATTGATGATAGAGCTACAAAACTTAATTTTGGTAGAAATGAAATTAAGTTTAAAATACTCTCCAATGACTCTATTATAAATCGTGTTAAAGTACCTGCCGGATCTATAACGAATGGTATATTAATTTCAGAAGCGATTAAAACTCTCCTACAACTTACAGATATTGTGGCAGTTTTAAATTATAACGATAGCGATATAAATGTACTGAATGATTATACAATTGATGATGGCACTTTTTTTGATAATTTATTAGTTAAAAAAGCATTAGATCAACTGTTAGCTGCATCTAATTCTGTTTTTGTAGTAGAAAAAGATACTGATAATATGATTGTAAGATCACGTACCGCTAACTCAGGTACTATCAAAAATTTCTACGGTCATGGTGATCTTTTTGGGAGAGAAAATATTATAGATATTCAAAACTATAATAATGGTCTACAAAGAGCATTTAATACAATCAATATAGGAGTACAGTCTTCCTCCAATGCAGGTTTTATTGATCTATATGGCGATAACCCAAAAACAGTACAATTTGATTTTATTACTAATCCAATTACTCAAAAACAAATAACAGAAGATCTATTAGATTATTGGAAAGCACCTAAAATTGAACTCGAAATCGAAACAAAAACCTCTGAGGTTCGGGAGCTTGATTTTTTCGATTTAGTGTCTATTGATTTTCCTTATAGAGTTAAACCATATAAAGATGAGAAGCTGCCCTTATATGGTGTAGCTAAATATGGAGAAGCGGTTTATCCCTATATATTTGGAAATTTAAAAATAAAACCTAATGTAGCATTTAAAGTTATAGGTAAAAAAGAAAACCCTAAAGATTTTTTGACTAGAATTAAATTAAGACAAATAGGAACTGAGATTGATGATGGATTCTTTTCTAAAGTTGGTACTTATTATGGTACGGCCATTTATGGCATCAGTGCTTATCAATTAGATCCTGATCGATTAGATCCAAATAGAAGAAGTGCTTACGGAGCAGCTAAATACGGAACGGTAATATATGGTTTATCTTGATAACAAAAAGGAGTTATTATGGGATTAAATACACTTGAAACGGCATATGTGAATGGTCAAGTTATAGATGCATCACATATTAATGAGCTTACACTGGCCTTATTAGGTCAATTAGTAGGTAGAGATGCTAATGGGGTACCTACCCCAGGTCAATCACTCGGTACTTTAGCAATACCCTGGGGGAATATTTATGCTACCGGCCTTATTTTAAATGGAGAGGCCATTGATACATCTCTGATTACGGCATTAGCTAATAGAATTGTATCAGGCCAAACTAGATCTTTAAGCGGTCAACCTGATTTTTTAAGGGCAGATGGTGCAGCTTTAGCTTGTGAAATTTTAGGCGCAACTACTGATCTGGTTTTATCTATTAATAATTCTGCAGTAAGTGTTACTAGTGATCTTTCAAAGACAGGATTATCAGCAGCACCTAATACAAATAATACAGCACAAATTAATGACACTACAATGTCAAATGATGAGTATGCAGGCGAATATGGTGCAGCGATTGAGGAAATTATAATTGATAATGTTGGAAGTGAAGTTTCTGCTCTTGTTGGGCAGATTGTTGCTTTTCAAACACCGACAGGCGAAATTTTTAAAGGTTATTTAGAATCTGCTACAAAAATTATTAATGTATTTAGAGGGTACTATTTCGACGATACTGGTACACCAATTGAAAGAGGAAATCTTTCTAATAATGATACTATTACATTAATGAAGATTGGTTATATTTTTGTTGAGGATAATGGAACAACAGTAGATGTTACCTATACCACTCCATCGATTTCTTTTACAGCGCCCAGCGGCCCCTCTACAGGGGATTACTGGTTCGATATTTCAAATCAAGTATGGAAAAGATATTCTGGAATTGCATGGGAAATAATTGATAGAATTTTAATAGGAGAAATTGTATCAGATGATACAAATACAATTGCTTCAAGATCTTATGATTTTTCAAATCAATTTAGAGAACTTAATACTGCAGAAATAACTATTAAATCTAGTGAAATTATTGAGACTGTAAATAGAGAAGTCAGAGTAAATGTTTATGGGACTGAATTAATAATTGATTTATCTAAGCTTTCTTGGAACATCACAACTGATTTAGAAACTGGATTAACTGAGGCAGCTAGTACTGATTATTACCTATATGTTGATTCTGATGGTCAAACGATAATTTCAACAAGAAAACCTTATTACAGACCTGATTTAAAAGGCTGGTATCATCCGTATCATACTTGGAGATGTGTAAGCGTTTGTTTTAATGATTCAAGTTCTGATTTAGTTGCTGCTGCTCACGTACCTTACAATAGCGAAGTAACTGAGCAAAAAGTAGTTATCAAAAATCAGTCTACATCACCTCAGGCATCAGCGTCAGGGACGGTAACTACATGTGGAATTAATACAAGAGAAAAGGATACTGAAATAATTCATATTAGTTCAAATCAGATATATGTATTGCCCGGCCAGAATGATTATTTTATTAGACAGTATGTATTTGCGGCAGACGATGCCCAAATACTATTCTATGACGTTACTGGCTCTACTTATAGAGAAGATGGAGAAGCTGCATTTATAGGTTCTGGTGCAAACGCTGGGAATTTTTTAGCATTAAAAGGTAATCTTAGAATCGATAAAACAAGAATTTACGAGGTAAGAGCATATACACAAACAAGCAATCCAAATGGTCTTGGTAGGTTATCTCACTCTGCTGCAGGAAACCCAGCAACGACAAATACATTTCTAAATGGCGAAATCAATAGGAGTAAGTAATGAACGAAAGGATAAATAATTTACAACATTTTAGACAGGCAGTTATTGAATTAGGTTTAGCTATAAACCCTAAACTCTTTAAACAAGAATTTCTCGAAAATCCATCAGAAGAGGTTATGCAACAAATTGAAGCAAAAGATATTGAAATTTCTAAAAGAGAAAAAATTAAAGTTATCTATGATGAGATGGTTAAAGATGTTTACGATGAAATGGAAAAAGTTTTTGGTACTAGAAATGATGTATCGGTAACTGCTTTTGCTGCAACTTATGAAGCAATGTTAAAACGTCCTGAAAATTATATTGATAATGAATTAGGACTAAATGATGCCTCAGCGGTTACAGCGTTTGCGCAGTCAAAAATATCTTCCTCAGATGCTTACGGAGTTTATCGATTAAAAAGAATCGCTCATTATGAGACAGAAAAGGTAGCTATTTTAAATGGATAATAAAGTTCTTTTAAAAAAATATGAAAGGCAAAAGCTTTGTAATGGTCTGCATTCGGATGAATTCGAATGCAAATGCTCCTATAAATCTTGTCGATCCACTATCATAAATATTCGATTAATTAAAGCATATTCTGAATTTAGACGCATTTTAGGTGTTTCTTTAATAATTAACTCAGGTATTCGATGTACTCAGCATAATTTTGATGTTGGAGGATCACCAAGATCTAGGCACTTAACCGGAGAAGCTATTGACATTTCAAAAAGAACATTAAATCATTTATCAGATGAAGAAATTGAACATGCAGCAAAAATTGCTGGGTTCACTTTTATTAAAATTTATAGCACATTTATCCATTTAGATGTGCGCTAACCATTGGAGGAAAGAATGAGTGAAGAAGAAAAAAAGGAAAAATTTAAGGAAATTCTAAAAGAAGAACTTAAAGTATCAGGCACGAAACTTAAAGAAAAAGGTATCGAACTAGCTAAAGAAGCTTTAGAAGACGTTGCACTTGAAATGAGCGATATGATGGCCAGAATTGCTGTTAGAACTGAAAATAAAGTAGACGATACTTATCTAATCCTTAAACCACTTCTTGATAAAGAATTGGACAAAATTGATGGCCAAGAAGGTTAAAAAACCTACAGTCTGGGAGGGCATTAAGTCCTCCCTTATTTTGATTTTAAAATCCTATTTTTCTAAAGATAGGATTTTGTCTTTTATAGAAAAAAGATTAATCAAATGGGCACTCAAGAAATTATGTATTGTAGGAGGATTCAAAGTCTGGTTAATCACATTTATTGTTGGAGAAATTATAGAAGAAGCTGATGAACATTTAATTGAACCTGCATTCAGAAAAATAGGTTTTGTTGCTGATAAATGGGACGGTCAAAAAATTTACAAGAAGGTGAATAATGCACAAGATGTTGATACTTGGCGTGATAATATTAATAACGTGTAGTAGCTGCAATCCCCCTACTATTGAGGAGCCTGTAAAGATGTATGCCATTAGTTTAGAGTTTTCCGAAGCAGGTGTAGGCTTAAAAAATCTAAATATAAAAGATGATTATAAATTAGTTGGTGAATGGATCGAAGAAGTAGAATTTCAATCTCTTAATAATATCCCAAAAGACTTAATGTGTTTTTCATTAGAAAGATGGCTCACATTAATTAAGCCAAAATTTAAAGAAGGCGCTAAATATTATCGGGATTCTCATTAGTTGGTTTTTCAATGTCTTTGAGGCATTTTAATAATCCAACTCTTCCGGTGCATACTTTCTTAAAAGCTTAACATTGCGATCCAAAGCTTTATCATACTCCTTTGCCCATTTTTTAT
>CAZNER010000009.1:36459-38120 GCA_964572065.1 uncultured Candidatus Saccharibacteria bacterium | reverse complement strand
GAAAAAAAAACTTTAAGTAGTAACTTTAAGTTTTATACTGTTATATCAACTTTGATATTAATAGTTTTTGGATTTATTTACGTCATTTCACCTGATATATTAATAATTCCTTACTTTTATTTCTGGTTTATGCTATTCTTCTTTATCTCTTCACTTGTATTAATTTTAAAATACCCAAAACTTTTTAAAAGCACATCAATTCTTGCTTTATTCTTGTTTATTAGCTCTTTTACTTATGAAATAATAGCTCTGAAACTTGGTCACTGGGAATTTGCTAGAGGTAATCATATTGGATATATATCTATTTTCAACACCACATTTCCAATAGAGGAGGGAGCGTTTCTAATCTTTACCCCATATTTTGTATCTTTAATTCACGAAGTATTCTCAGATAACAAAAGGTCTAAATAAAAAAAGTATAACTGATCTATATCTTAAGTAATATTTGATTAATTAATTTCAAAATGGTAAATCATCTGGATCTATTGTCTCATCTTCATTATTTGATACCCCCGATTTCTTCTCTTCTTTAGCTGGCTCTTTTCCCTCTCTACTATTTTTATCATCTCTATTAAAATCCTCTCCCTTCTCATATCTATCAATCAATATCACTCTATTTACAACTATTTCTGTCTTAAATTGCTTTGACCCATTCTTGTCCTCCCAGCTCCTTGTCTGAAGCCTGCCTTCTATATAAACTCTAGTACCCTTCTTAGCTCTTTGAACAAATGATTCAGCTCTTTTTCCCCATATAACTACATTATGAAATTCAACTTCTTCTTTCCATTCATCATTTTGCTGGTATCTTCTATTAGTCGCAACACTAAAGTTGCATACCGAAGTCCCAGTACTAATAGTTCTTAATTCAGGATCACGAGTAATATTTCCCATTATTCTAACTTCGTTTATATCTCCAAACATGCAATTAATTTAATAAATTAGATAATCCTTATCATTGTTTTTAACAAAAGAAGGAAGAAAAGTAAAGAGCTGTTCTATTTTAAATTTAATATACTATAAGTCGCCCTTATGTTATAATATACTATGTTATTTTAAATATATGCAAGAAGAAAATACAACACCTTCACCACAAGAGACGAAGACAAAAACAATATTTCAAGCTGCTGAACAACCACCTTGTTATATAAATCCAGCTTTAAGAGATGTCTTACTATCTGTAAGTTTTACTTTAGGAGCCACAGCAGGCTTTTTTTTAAATAAAACAATTGAGAACATTACACCTGAAAAAAATATACAACTTGCAATTACACTTATAATGGCAACTGCTACTGTAATAAATGTAATTCGGTCCTCAAGATATATAAAAAGTTTATTAAATAAGTGGAAATATAACAGTTACGATATCGATAATAGTGATATTAGAACTCTATTTTACAAAAAACAATTAGCCGCTCTATTAATTGGCTGTATCAGTACAATAACACTACTTACTACCGAAAAATTTTTCAACATATATTAAGAACTAGCACTCTCATATCTTTTCAATCCCATTTTCCAAATAACATTCGAAATTATTGTAAATATAACAGCAACAATTACAGAATAAAAAGCATACTTAATATCTAGAATTCCAACTAATGCCCTTACAGGAACATTACTGATAATCATAATTGGAATTACAAATGTAAAAATAATTAATA
>CAZNER010000009.1:0-36449 GCA_964572065.1 uncultured Candidatus Saccharibacteria bacterium | reverse complement strand
CTCAGTAAAAGTAGTTAAAATTATACAAAGTTATGTAAAAATAATTAATAAAGTCCCTTTACCTAATATTTCATAAGGGAATCTTGAAAAACGATCAAAGGCATTTATAATATAAAGTACAGAACCAACTTCAGTAAACCAAAATACAGCACACATAACAATAAATTGTATACAGTAAATAATCCATATTGAAATAGATAATAAAAAAACATAACAAATAATATTCATTAGAGTCAAAGAGATTCCCAATTTCAACAAGCAATAAATCAATATTATCAAACCATTAAATAATATCGACAAACTTGAAAAATCCATTTTATGGATTGAAATATAGAAACGGGTTTTTATCGGAAATGTGAGTAATTTATCTGAATCACCATATTTTACTAGTTCAAAAAATGATACTAACGATGGCCATATAATCAAGTAAAATGCTCCACCAACCCATAACTGGTTTGTACCAACAAGTAAACCGATCTGATATTCATTCCAGCCAGCAATTGTATCATAACGTTGCAGCAGAAAATGAATAAATAATAATTCACAAGCTAGCCATGCGGATGTACCTAAAAATCCGAATAACAAGTTTAACCGATACTGCATATCAGTTATAATTTCCAATTTTACTAATCTAAACCAGACCTTTAGATATTTTTTTACTCTGTTCATTTAATTAATAAATAATACTACATCCCTACAGCTTCATACTGTTTGAGACCTTTCTTCCACAAAAATTTATTTAAAATAAGAAATATTATTATCCAAAAAATAAAAATCCCATATGATTTAATAAATTCTTCTAATACAATATCTCCCATTAAAATTTTTATAGGATAATAAATCATGTATGGAAATGGTGTTAATAAAATTATCCTTTGAAAATTTATTGGTAATAAATCAATTGGTATAATACTGCCAATAAAAAAGCGTATAGCATTTTTTACAACCATTTGCAGTCCAAAGCTTTCCTTTGACCAAAAGGAACTAATCCCTACAGTAAAAAACAAGGAAAAATTGAATATTACAGCTAAAAAACATCCGATAAAGAATTTAATAAAAGTTACAATATTAAAATCTATATTATTTAAAAGACTAGGCGCTACTATAAAAATCGGAATCGTCATAACAGAATAGAGCATCAATTCTGATAATATTTTAGATAAATTCTTGCAGAAAAAATATCCTCTTACATTAAATGGTTTAATTAATTTTTCAGATAAATATCCTTTTATAATATTATTTCTTAGATCTCTTGATGTTTGGCTTGTAAATAAACTACCAAATGCTTGTGTACAAAGATAATAAAAAATAATGCCGGAAAGTCCATATCCAGTTATTGTATTTCCTTCATTTTCAATATGTGTCCAAACAAATACAAACCCCACAAAAACAAAGAGATTTATCAAAAAACTTATCATTAGATCTTCTCTATGTTCAAAAAACACCTCAAAATTTGTCTTAAAAAATTGCCAATATTTTTTCATCTTTAAAAATCATTAATAAAACTGATTCTACCATTATCAATATTTCTATGCTACTATTACAATATATCAGATGATAGAATATGAATTTTACTGATTATAAACTAAATAAAATTTATGTTGATGAATTTGGTCGCAAGTCAGGTATTCTTGCATTAAATAAACCTGCAGATATAACTTCCCATGATTTAGTCGATAGAGTAAGAAAAAAATTAAATACAAAAAGAGTAGGGCATTGCGGCGCACTTGATCCATTTGCTACAGGAGTAATGATAACTCTTGTAGGCAAGGCTACTAAACTTTCGAATGAACTAACTTTTTTGAATAAGACATACAAATTTGAAGTTTTACTCGGATTATCATCGGATACAAAAGATATTGAAGGTAAGATATTAAAAATTCAAGATACTAAAAATATTTCAAATAAAAACATAACTAATATTGTAAAAAGTTTTAAGGGTAAATATCTACAAGAAGTTCCCATTTATAGTTCAGTAAAAATAAAAGGTATAAGACTTCGAGAACTAGCAAGGAATTCAAAATCATTCAATACTTTTATTAAGAATAATAAAAAGTATGCAAAATTTAAAATTATCGAAAACACCTCTGTATACAAAAAATTAAAAAGGCAGAAAAGACTGGATTCAAAAAATTCTACTACAATAAAAATTCCTGAACGAAAAGTTAATATCTCTAATATCAGAGTTTCAAAAATCAATACAATTAAATCAAACGAACTAAATATTAAACTAAACATTAAAAAAATTCTTTGTTTCAAGAAAATACAAATAGAAGCAACAGTTTCAAAAGGTACCTATATACGCCAAATGGCTGAAGATATCGGGCATAGAATAGACAAACTACCAGCAATACTATACTCTCTTGAGAGAACCCAAATAGGCGATATTAATAAATCAGATTCAATTAAAATTCAAAATTTATAATAAAACCTTATTAATAATATAAATTTCAATATTATTAAATATCCTAATAAGATAAACCAGAAAAGATTACCGCCAGTTGCTGCCAGTACATCACCAGCACTTAAAGGTTCATCAGAAATAACTATATCACTTGAGTACCTAGGGAAAATTCTAATTGAATCTTCTTCATCTCCATATCTGGATACAATTCCTAAAATCCCTGCATACTGACCACATTTTTTCTCCGGTGTTTCAATTTCAGTTGAAGACTTTATCAATATCTTTATAACTCCTGTACCATCATCTATATAAAAAGTCTTTCCTGATGTTTTGATAATCTCACCTTTAACTGCTACATATTTTCCTACATACTTATTACTAATATTTTTTAAATCAACTACTTCCGGTAAAATCTCATTGTTACTAGATACAAACTTAATAGCATTTTCATCATTAACATAAATTCTCAATTCTTCTTTATACTTTTTTAATTCACCAAATACTTTAATTTTATCTCCAACTTTAAATTCAGACCAAAAGTCTTCACTTGATAAATAAACTTGAATCCCAGAAGTTTCATCTTGAACATAGAAACGTTTTGAACCTAATCTATTGATCTCAACACTAATTATCCCCTGAATACAAACACTTTCTCCCAATTCTTTCTCTTTTACTTTTCCTACCGATAGGACATCAACACCATAAAATACATCTTCAGGATCAACATATATATTCTCCTTTCCCTTAGTAACAACCTTGGTTTGAAATATCTCTTCTACATATTTATTATCAGAATATTTTCTAATATTACTGATATTCTTGTCAGTTTTTTCATAATCAAAATAATCAACTTCTTCTTCATTAGGATCAAGAAGAGTCACAGATTCTCCACTATTATTCAAAGTGATTTTTAAATCATCATTTTCTATTACTATATAACTTTTAGAATCAACAAAAATATCATTAGTGAAAGAATAATTCTTTGAACTATCTTCAATAATCCAATCTTTTAAACTAATTTTTTTATCTCCCCAATTATAAAGTTCAATCCATTCATTTTCATCATTATTTGGCGAAGGATATATTTCTGTAATCATAATCTCATGTGAATATATTTCTTCAGGCTTCTTCTCATTTCCATTACCAGGAGTCACTAAATAATCATCTGTCCATTCGCCATTTTCATCAATCGAAAACGAAACCCCACTTTCTGCATTCTCCCAACTAAAACTATCTTCATAATCATTACAAATCAGATTTATTTCATCTTTAGAATTCTTTAAATTAATGTTAAACTCCAACGCCAGATAATCTTCATTTTCATTATCTCCCCAAACAGAACTTCCATTTCCCCATCTCTTTTCAAAAGATTGTTCGTCAGTATCTTTATCTAATAAATCCTTCATCAGCACTAAATAATTATCTGCTTCAATTATCAGATTATCAGGCAATTTCTCATCATCTATATAGCATTGGCTTAAATCAATAGTATGATCTAAATTATTATATAACTCAACCCATTCATAATCAGTATCCGATCCTTCAGGATTTGGCATAATTTCATTTAACCTAATATTTGAGGAATCTATATCTAATTGCCCAACTACTTTTCTATTAAATGGATAGAATAAAAAGAGCAGGAGAATAATAAAAATAAAAAGAATTCTAAATCTTTTCATACTCAATACAATTTAATATATATAATTATTATCTATATTATATACACTATAGTATCATATCAAGTGTAATTCTATAAATATGAGATTGGAAAATGTTAAATTCAAATAATTAGTTATTAAGTATTTACAATTTCACCCCAGCATTTATAAAAATATCCAGATCACCATCCAAAATATTCTCAACATCATTTCTTTCAATTTTAGTTCTTAAATCTTTAATCATTTTATATGGATGAAGTACATAACTGCGGATTTGATTTCCCCAAGTAGCAATTTTATGTTCACCAACCTCTTCTTCTTTTGCTTTATTAATTTTTTTCATCTTCCTTTGATACAACTTTGCTTTCAAAAGATTTCTTGCATACTCTCTATTCTGAGTCTGGCTTCTTTGATTTGAACAATATACAGATATGCCAGTTGGTTTATGAACTAATCTAACCGATGTTGCAACTTTGTTAACATTCTGTCCTCCAGCACCTCCTGATCTAACAGCACTAAATTCAATATCATTTGGTTTAAGCTCTATTTCGACATCATCTTTAATAATAGGAGACACCTCAACAGCTGCAAAAGAGGTCTGTCTTAATCCCTGAGCATTAAAAGGAGAAATTCTTACTAATCTATGTGTACCATGCTCTCCTTTAAGATATCCATAAGCATATTTACCGGAGACTTCCATAGAAACGGTTGATATACCTGCTTCTTCTCCTTTTAATTCATTCGTAACTTCAATTTTCCATCCTGCCTTTTCAAAATACCTAAGATACATCCTAAGAAGCATTTCAACCCAATCACAAGCCTCTGTTCCGCCTTGTCCGGCATGAATTGAAAACACAGCATCGTTTTTATCAAACTTTCCTGATAAGTAAATCTCGATTTCCAATTTATCTAACTTCTTTATCAGTTGTTTTTTCAGTCTTTCAGCCTCTTTAATATCAAGCTTATTTGGAAAATTTTCTTCAGACAGTAATTCTATAAAAACTTCAAGTTCATTTAAACTATCTTCAAAATTTTTAATTCTCTCTATTTCATTTCTTAAATCGCCTATTTCCTGCATAATTCCCTGTGCTTCCTGCTTAGCATCCCAAAATCCTTCTTTTTTAGTCTCATCTTCAAGCTTAGATAATTTATCTTTTATATTCTTCAAATCAATTTTTTCCTTGATCTGACAGAATCTTTTATTTATTTTTTCTAATTCTTTCTTAATATCATTCATATTATAGATTTTATCAGAAATAAGTAATTTGAACCAACAATATACCTCTTACAGTCTACTGTCTACATTCTACTGTTTACTGATTACTGACAACTGACATCTACCATATTATAGGTTGCAAACCAAAATTTCGACTGATATAATTACAGCATTACTTAAAAATTAATAATTGTCGATATGGATCCAGAAACAGAAAACTCACAACCTTTAATTCATTACTTAACAACTCAACTTGAAGGACATATTCCAGCAGAAGCCCTAGCAATGCAAGGAGTTCAACTTAGTCTTCTAAACCAGTATAAAGCAATAAGAGCATGCGCTAAATCTGATCATGATGCAATAGCAGCACTTCAATTCCAAATCGGTATGGGACAAATAACAATTTTATGTGAATTCGAAAGGCATGCCAGATCGATTAATCCAAGAAATGGCGCTAAAGAAGCAATAAGATTAATGCTAACTAATCATAATAATACTATATTGAATGCTGTTCATGGACATAGACCATCCGTTGCACAAATAGCAAGTAGTTTTAAAAACACTCCTTATCAAGAATCATTTGCTCATATGACTGATTACTCCCAAACTTACATGCAAACTATGTCATCTCTTGTCGAAACAAGAAAAGTAGCTGCAGAAGTAAAAACTATGAGTACTGTTGAGTTTCAAGCTATGTTAGCAAAGCTAATGAGACTTTTTGAAGAATTAAAAAGGATACTTCTGCA
The DNA here is from genome assembly GCA_964572065.1 of uncultured Candidatus Saccharibacteria bacterium. Lineage (GTDB taxonomy): Bacteria > Patescibacteriota > Dojkabacteria > JAHIVN01 > JAHIVN01 > CAZNER01. The sequence goes on along the minus strand of CAZNER010000009.1, from coordinate 30,425 downwards.
ATTGGAATCAACCAGCAATTTAGCAGTAAACTTCATAAAAAAACGAATTACAATGATTAAAGACAAATTATCTTCAAGAGAATTATCTTTTTCTCAGAGAGTAGTTGTACAAACGGCTGCTTCAGCAGTAGCAGCATAAAACTTCAGGATCTCTAATTATTGGCAAAACTATCTATTTATGATATATTTCATAAGTTATATTGATTAATACTCTTTTTTAAATATGGCAAACACTAAATCAGCAAAAAAAGCAATAAGAAAAATCAAAACTCGGACTCTGAGAAATGCTAAAAAGAGAAGAGAAATGAATTCAATTATTAAACAAGTTCGCGATCTTGTTAAAGCAGGCAAGAAAAAAGAAGCTCAAAAACAATTTCGTACTGCAACAAAAAAAATTGATAAAGCTGCAAAAACACATATAATCCATAAAAATACAGCCTCGAGATATAAATCAAGATTAGCCAAGCTTATTAATAATACAAAGGAAATTAAAAAGAAAAAAAGTAAGAAAAAATAGTCAATATTCTTGGCAACTTTCTAAATTATGGTTATAATTAAAAAGAACTATTATTAATTATTATGTCAAAATCACTTATAAAGTTAATTGATGTTGCACTTATTCCGGCTGCAATAATGATTTGCGGTAAAGTAGCTGGATTATGTTTTGCAAACCTAGTTTTTAATCTTAACTGGGGAATATTAACTGATCCCAACAACTTCTTCTCAGTTAAAATAGTATACGAAACTTTGAATCAACAAATAATTGCAACATCCTACTCCAATCTTATGATGTATCTATTTGTACTTATTGGTTTTACGTTTATTTTAATAAGAGCTTTATATTTCCATTCATCTCACATATCACCAAAAATTCTAGCTAAATTGGCAACAAACAACCTTTTAAACCTTATTGCTAACTCCTTTGAGATATATTATCAGTCAAGTGTTTGGCTTATAATGCTATGGCTAGCTTTCTTTGCTTTATTCATAAACGTTTTATTGGGAAACTCATTTGTATGGACATGTATAACGACATTTATCTCGAATATAGTAGCCACCACCTTGCTTCTCAGAGATGTTACTAAGGAAATAAAAATATCTAAAAAAAATCTGCCAAAAATAGCAAATAACAATTTTCAAACTAGTTAGATATGAATAAAGTCTATAAAGTTGAAATTACTCCAAAAACCATTTCTGTTACTTTCTTAACTATTTTTTGTGTTTGGTTAATTATTACACTACGTGATCTAGTACTATTACTATTCATTTCATTCTCTATTGCAGCAATGCTTTCTCCATTAATTGACTACTTGCATACTAAAAAAATTCCCCGGAATGTATCGATTATCTTTATTTACATAATATTTCTTGCTATTATTACTTCTTTGATCTTACTTCTTTATAAACCTTTAATAATACAACTCCAGGACTTCATTAAAAATTTCCCGGAAATATTCATCAATGTTATTGATGCAATCATTGAGAGAGTACCTATAATAGAAGAAAGATTCAATTGGGATGAAATTCTAAAAAGCATAAAGGATTCTTTTTGGCAAAGTTCAAATATAACTGATTTTTCTTCGCAGCTAGTTTCAGGAATTGGAAAAGCTTTTGGTATCGTAGGATCTACTTTTAACGGTTTAGTAAGCTTTCTAACAACGATTATGCTATCAATCTATTTCATTCATTTTAAGGAGGACTCAAAACAAAAATTTTTAAAGATAATACCCAAAAAACATCAAAAAAGAATACTAAAATTCATAAATACAATAGAAAAGCAACTCGGTACATGGCTTAGAGCACAGATTATTTTAATGTTAATTATTGGAATTCTTTCATTTATCGGATTTGAAATAATAGGTTCAAATTTCTCTATTCCAATGGGAATCATCTCTGGCATCCTAGAAGCTGTTCCAGGAATTGGTCCCCTAATAAGTTGGATTTTGGCATTAATTGTTACAATTGGATCTGGACTTCCTGCATGGAATATTATATTTATAGCAATATGGTTTATTCTTATTCAGCAAATAGAAAACTATTTTATAGTCCCAAAACTTATGGAAAAAATAGTCGGAATCAATCCAGTAGTAACTCTTATTGCAATATTAGGTGCTAATAAAATCTTAGGAGTATGGGGAGCTTTGGTAGCTGCTCCAGTAATAGCCATTCTACAAATATCTATAAAATATTATTTGGACTTCAAAAAAGGAAAATCTTCTTAAATTTATTTTCAATAAATAAAGAGGGAGAGAGATTATTGTCTGCAGATTATAATCTCTCTTAAAGTACTTTATTTCTATGCAACACCCTCTTCTGTATCGTTTTTATCCTCTCATAACCTAAACGATACATGAGTCGGTTGGGGACTCCTTATGGAAGATTTAATATTTGTCCAGGATAAATTAAAGCTTTACTACCATTTGGTAATGTGCCAATTTTTTCTAAATTAGCATCTTTGACTTTACCCCATTCAAAACCGCTTCCATATTTTGCTTCAGCTATCTCCCATAAAGTATCCCCCCAAACTACTGTATATGTGTCTCCATTTATATCACCGCTTTGGTAATTGTTAGCGACCCATATTGCTTCTACTATTCCACCATTACCTCCTTCATCCGCATCTTCATCCTCCGAACTAGTTTCATCTTCTGTAGTTTCTTCATCTTCGCCTTCTTCGTTACTTTCTTCACTATCTTCTTCTAACTCATCAGTTGCTCCATCACCATCCACATCTCCTTCCTCGCTCGTATCTGTAGATTCATCTTCACTCTCATCTACTTCCTCGGCGACTTCCTCTTCAGCATTCTCTTCTCTCGATTCTTTAATTTTGGATATAATTTTACCTACACCCCAAATTCCAGCCCCTAGAAGAAGCAATACTACTACAGCACCTACTAGTCCTAGTATAACTGAAGGACCAAGCGTTTCTTGATCTTCTTCATTCTCTTTAACAGCCATAACAGACTATATTAAAAAATAAATTAATTCGGGCAGAATTTTTATGGGCAGAATTATCTGAGAGGACTTTTTCTAATTCATTATAGATACACATATTATGTAGAGCAAGTAAATTACTTTTTCTAATTTTAATTAGAAAATAAGTATCTTTTAATCAAATGAACAAATAGTTATACCAGTTGCATTAGATTTATCATTTCAGTAAACTATTACCAGATTTAAATAAATAATTTAATTTGAATGATTATAGAATTTCAATTAAAATAAAAAACATGATTGAATTTGTTGACATATCTAAAATTTATTCTAATCTAGAAGCTCTAAAAGAAATCAACCTTGAAATTGAAGAAGGAGAGTTTATATTTTTAACAGGACCCTCAGGTAGTGGTAAAACCACATTAATAAAGCTACTTATAAAAGAAGAAGAACCTACAACAGGAAATATATTCTTTAATGATATAGATTTATCTGAAATAAAAGGTAAGAAAACTGCTCAATTAAGAAGGGATATAGGTGTCGTTTTTCAGGATTTTAAATTACTTCCGAATAAAAGCCTTTATGAAAATATCAGTTTTATATTAGAAGTCTCTGATAAAAAGAAAGCGGATATTGAAGAAACTGTTAAATACGTACTTGAATTAGTAGAACTATCAGATCGTGCTGAGGCATTTCCAGATGAAATTTCTGGAGGTGAGAAACAAAAAATTGCTATCGCAAGAGCTGTCGCAAATAACCCAAAAGTCCTAATTGCTGATGAACCAACTGGTAATCTAGATCCTAAATCTAGCTGGGATATAATTAGACTTTTATCTAAAATCAATGAATGGGGAACAACTGTAATTATGGCAACACACGGAACTGATATAGTGAATACATTAGGAAAAAGAGTAATTGAACTCGAAAATGGAGAAATTATTTCTGATAATAAAAAAGGTGCATATGAAACACCACCAATTAAAATACCACAAATTGAAAGTGATAATAAAAAAGTTACAAAAAAGAAAATAAATACAGGAAAGACAAAGAAGGATAAAAAGGAGAAGGAAGTAAATAATAAAAAAGAAAAAAGTAAAACTAATGGAATTAAAGAAAAAGAATTTGAAATAACATTTACAACAAAGACAAAAACTCCTAAGACGCCAAAAAAGAAAAAAAAGAAAAGAAAAGGAAAAGATGTTGTTGATTTACATAAGCTTAAATTACCTATAGAAATAGAAACTATACTAATTCAAGAAAATATTACTACAATTGATAAGCTCCAAAAAACACCCAAACTAAAAAAAATTAAGAATCTTAATAAGGAACAGGTAAAAATTATCTTAAATAAGTTAGCAAAGAAAAAGAAAAAATAGTATTATTTTATAGAATTAATTAACTGTTATATTAAACATGTTTATTAAACTTAAAAGAATAGTAAAAACAGCATTAAAAGATCTCCAAAGAAATAAATCTATAACATTAAGTTCTATTGCTGTCATGACATTGGTATTTTTAGTCCAATCAATATTTCTAATTTTCGCCTTTGTATCTGTAAAATTTCTAAACTATGTAGAAACACGTGAACATCTAGAAGTATTTTTTAATACAGACGTTCCAGAAGGAAAGATTCTTGAAATAAAAACTATTTTAGAAAATACTCAAAAGACAGCCTATGTTGAATACACCACTCAAGAAGAAGCAGCCGAATTTTTAAGACAAAAACATAGCGACAATCCTTTGATATTAAATGCCATCAATGCTGACACATTGCCTGCCAGTTTAGCAATTAGAGCAAAAAAAATTGACTATGTTCCAGAACTTAATTCTATATTACAAAGTCAAGACCCAAATGATACTTTAATCTATAAGATTGGTTATAATGAAGATACAACTAATTTAATTAAAGACTTACTATTCTGGGTTAAATTAACTGGAGCTATTCTAATATTTTTTCTAATAGTAGTCATATTTTTAGTATCATTACTTACAGTTGAAATGAGCATAAATTCTAGAACTGAAGAAATCTCAATTATGCAGCTTGTAGGAGGAGATAAGTGGTATATCCGGGCACCATTTATCTTTGGAGGTACAATTTATGGAATAGCCGGTTCATTAATAGCAACTTTAATAATTGTCTCACTCAGTGTTTTAGTCTATTTTGTTAAAGACCAATCTCCTACCTTGTCATTTTTATCTAACTTCTTTTCAGATTTAGATTTACCAAATATCAATCTACTAATAATTATTGGTGTTTTCTTGGCTCAAATGTTGTTAGGTGCTATAATTGGTAGTATAAATAGTTTAATTGCAGTTTACCGCAGATTAAAATAATATATTAATTAAATCTGCTCTAAAAATGATAAAAAAGTCTAATATTAAAATCTTCAAAAAGCTATTTTTCCTAACAGTAATTTTTTCAATAATATTTATTTCACCTTTCTTTATCAAAATTTCTAATCTAAATGGAAATTCTATTGAAGCATCAAGTGATGACCTTTACGAAGAGCTTGAACGCCTGAAAAAAGAATTAGCCCAAATTGAAAAAGATAAACAAGACTTGAACTCCAGAATAGATAGTGAAAAAAGTTTACAGAATTCTTTAAGTGCTCAGATTTATAATCTTAATAATAGTATAGCTGAGTTAGAACTTAACATAAAAGAAAAAGAGGTGGATATAGAAAAGAAAGACACAGAAATTAAAATATTAGAAGAAGAAATAACAGAAGCAAAACAGCAAATAGACAATATTGGCAAGGATGTTTCTGAACTTGAAGATACTGCAAATGACATTATAAAAACTATTTATGTCGAGTCCAAGACTAATAGTATGATAGATTTGCTACTTACTTCAGAAGCAAGTAAAAGCTTCATGAGCCAGCTCCAGTATCATACCGCAATTGGCTCTAATGATCAAAAGACACTTGAAGAGCTTGAACATGAAAAAGAAATTCTAGAGGAACAAAGAGAAGCCATGGAGGAAGATAAATTAGAAGTTGAACAATTAACTGAACAAATAAAGAAACAAAAAGAACTCCTTGAAAAAGATAGAGAACAGCTTTCTGCCCAAAGAATTCAGAAAAATAGACTTTACTCTCAATCCCAAGAAAACATCGAATCATATTCCTCTTTACTAGATAATTTATCTGACGAAGAAAAAATTAACCTTGCCCACCAAGCTAGACTTCAGCAGGAATTATTTAATCAATTTGGCGAAATAATAAGCGGTCAATATGTAGTAAAAGGAACAATTATAGGTAAAGAAGGACAAACAGGTTATGCTTTTGGGGAACATTTACACTTTACAATAACAAAAGACGGATTAAGATATTGGGGAGAACTATCTCCTTATTGTGCTGCCTATGGCTGCAACCCAAATCCATGTAATTATTTACCAGCTGGAGTTGGTGGATGTGGTATTTCTGGATCCCCACTCGAATGGCCAATGAGAGGTTGTTATTACTATACAAGCCCTTGGGGTCCTAGATGCCTTGGAGGTCACTGCAGTTTCCATGATGCAATAGACTTATCTTATTGCTGGTCTCAAAAATACACAAATGATTACATTTATGCCGTCCATGATGGATGGGTCCAATATGGTACAATGTCTGATGGCTGTAAATATGCTATTATTTGTGAAAATCACAACTGTAATATAGGATACAAATCTGGCTATTTCCATCTTGAATAACATCTACCCACTCTAATATCTTTAATTTTATCTAATTCTTAAATATAATATTATAATTATAAAAGGAAGTTATTTAGAATATTAATCAAAGTTAATTTTATATGAATACTAAAACAGCAATTATAGGTGGTGGCGCATCAGGAATGACAGCAGCTATTGCCTCTGCAAAAAACAAAAATAATGTCACTATTTTCGAAAAAAATGAGAAATTAGGCAAAAAGATTTTAATTACAGGAAACGGCAGGTGCAATATTACCAATAAAAATGTTACATGGGAAAATTATAATGGTACTTATCCCAAATTTGCTGCATCTGTTTTAGCTAGATTCGATAATAATAAAACTATAGAATTTTTTGATAAATTAGGACTAATACTAATAGAAGAAGATAAAGGTCGATTATTTCCCAGAAGCAACCAAGCTCAATCTGTAATTGATTGTTTAGAGCATGAATTAAATCAGCTCAAAGTTAACATCAAATTAAATCAAAAAATTAAGTCTGTTGAACATAAAAACAAAAAATTTACACTAATTACCTATCAGAATAAAAAATATATTTTTGATAAATTAATTATAGCAACTGGCGGAAGAACATATCCAAAAACCGGATCTACAGGAGATGGCTATAGATTAGCTCGAAATCTAGGTCATAAAATTATGACTATATTTCCAGTATCAATACCATTTAGAATCAAAAATGTAATATGTAATAAATTACAGGGAATTAAAGTTGTCGTAGAGTTAAAAATTTATAATAATAATAAACTACTTACTAAGAACACTGGTGAGCTATTATTTACTCATCTTGGAATATCAGCACCAGTAGTCCTTGAGTCGAGTAGAGAAGTATCAGAAATAATTTTTAAAGAAGATGAATATAAGCTAAACTGTTCAATAAATTTCTTCCCTGAATATTCACAAGAAGAACTATTCAATATTCTCAAAAAGCGTTTAAAGCAAAACCAAGACAAAAATATCGGTAATCAATTTATAGGTATACTTCCTAAAAAAGTTGCTCCTACAGTATTAAAACATTCAGATATTGATCCAGAACAAAAAAGTTTAAATATATCAAATAAAACACTAGACCAAATAATAAAAATACTTACTAATCTAAGATTTGAAGTATTAGATGTCTTAGGATGGGATACTGCACAATTTACCGCAGGAGGTGTAGATGTAAAAAAAATCGAATCAAAAACAATGGAATCAAAAATTGTTCCTAATCTTTATTTTTGTGGTGAAGTAGTAGACATAGACGGACAAAGCGGAGGATACAACCTGCAATGGGCATGGAGCAGCGGATATATAGCTGGGAATAATTAACTATTCTTCAACATCCTTTACATCTCCTTTTGATATCCAACCATCTTTACCTTCAATTAATACCTTAAACCAATTACCTTTTGACGATTTTACATCTACTTTATCTCCTTCTTTTAATTCATATAAAACTTCTGATGTATTATCCGGCTCGGAAAAAACTCTATAAATAGTCTCATCATTACTGTTGACATATTTACTTGCTTTAGCTTTAGCATCATCTTCAATATCACTTTCTGTTACTCCAAGAACATTTCCATTACTATTATCATCTCTTTTAGTTATTAATTTAGCTGTTTTAGACAATAAACTCTGTGAATAAAAATCTCTGTAATAATAAAATGATGAAGCAAACAATACTGCTGAAGAAAATAATATACTTACTATTATAACTAAACTTTGATCAATGTTTTTAATTTTAACCTCATTCTTTAAAGACTTCTTAGACTTTTTTTTCGATGATTTATCTTTCTCATCCTTATCTTTTCGAATTCTGTTAATTATTAAGAATACCCCAATAATCAACAATACCCCTCCTCCAATCATCCCTACTAGGAATAAACTACTATTAAAATTATTATCAGTATCTTGATCTTCACCAGTTACTGGTAAAACATTCTCTAAAACTCCAAAGAAAAGCGTTTCCTCTCTCAGTACTTCTTCATCAAAATACACCTTAACATTGGCAAAATAATCACCTTTTGATAAATCATTTTCATCAAATTCAACATATACTTCCTTAGTTTGATATGGTTCTATACTATCTATACTATCTGTTTCTAAAGTCTTGATATGTTCTTTATTAATATCACTAATATTTATAACAACTTTTGAAGGAGACGCTTCGGCGTTACCAGCATTTTCAATTCTCATTAATAATTTGATCGGATCTCTTTCTAAAACATTATCAATGTTCAAATACCTTACAATTAAATCATAATAATCTTCTTCAACTACATCTAAACTCATATCTAATCTTACACCTTCAACAATCGAAACTGTTCCACCTTCTTCAGTATCAACCGGCATAATTTTTACTCTTACATATCCTTCATAAGAATCATAATCGGCATCTTCAGGTATATTGACAATTATCGTCAATTCCTTTGTTTTTTCACCTTCCTCCATAACAAATTCTGTACCAGGTTGATATGAAAACCACTCATCCATTTCGCCTAAATCTGGTTCAACTACAACCTGTACCGCTATTACAGGATCATTTCTTGATATAGTAAATGTTTTCGTAAAACTATCTCCAGGTTTTGCATGTTTATTAATTATTTCAACCGGAGTAACACCAATACTAGCATTTATTCCTGAAGGCAAACAAAGTATTCCTAAAAGTATTATAATAGAAATTAATACTTTTATTTTTATTATATTTTTTGTTAACATATTAATATTTTTTTATTTTTTTAATATTACCAATCAGCAAATTCACCTTTGACTCCAACAATAGTATTTGATCCAGTATAAGATCCAGATGCTGTGCCAACTGGTATCTGCAACCCCCAATAAGTAAGTTCAGTTTGATTCGATCCAGTTGAAGTTGTTTTATTACAGTTAAGTTCTTTCTCCACTGCACCAGTTGTCAAAGCTGTTCCACCTGCATATGTAACAGTAGATATAATATTATACTTCTGCTGTCCTACAACAACAGTTTCTTCAATACAGGTAGGATAATCAGTACACATATTAGCACCTGAAAGCTCCTCATCTAAACCAACATTTCCTGTAGCTTCTACAGTCGTATTTTCAGGTAAATTGGTGCCATCTGCAATTTCTCCGATACCTAAAGTTCCATATCCAATAGTACTTTCTTGCACATCATATGACATAAAACTGTTCATTTCAACCCCAGCTGCAACTTCTGTGTTTCCTGTAGCTGAATCATCATCTATAGCTTTTACAGTATCTAGCCAATTTTGTGCACTATAAGTGGTATTTGCATCTGTAGGATCAGCGTGATATTGAATACTCGCTGTACAAGTAAAACTCTCTCCTGCATCCCCACTATCTCCATAATAAGAAGACGTATCCATAGCATCACAACTATTACCTCCTCCTGAACTACAGCTTACCTCTGGATAACAATAATTATTTTCTGCTTCCCCAGATGTATCACATCCTGAATAAGCAATCGACGACCTATATACAAAAGCTTGTATCGTATTTAAATCTGCACATCCATTATTATCACTTACAGTTGCCGTTACAGTAAAATCAGTTGTTGTATCTGCATTTACAAGATCCATAGCTGAACCGCTGTTTAGAGTAACTGATGATACAGATGGACTGACATTAGCGATATCATAAACTCCATCTCTTGAATTAGAATCAGAACCAAGGTCGTGGTCATCAAATACAAACGCCTGATAATCATAATCAGTACCAGTACAAGAAGCACCACTAACATCACTACAGTCATCCGGAGCTACACTAGGTACACTAAAATTACATGTTGGATTCGAACCTGTTAGTACAGCAGAACCAAGTTGTTGTCCCCCCGTACAACCAGAAGAAGTAGCACCTGTCGAATTTCCATCACAAACTATCAACATTACTTGTCCAGATGTATCACTATCTGATGCTGTAGCATTAAATGTCATAGTTCCATTTGGATTGGCAGTACTATCTGCTCCGCTCCCTCCATCATCCTCTATAGCACTAAAAGTAGGATAATGATTTATATAGAAAGGAGATCCACTATCTCCACTTCCTTGATTAACTCCAGAACACTGTGGAGAACTAGAATCACCATCACATACATATGCATACCAATCATTTGACTCTGTTGCTGCAACAGCTGAATAATTACAGCTTGCCTGTGATCCGCTATCTGTAGCCCCACTAATACACCAATTTCCTGAAGTACAAGTAGGAGGAGCACCAGCATTTCCACTTATACCAGCACCTTGACATATTGCTAAATAGTATTGATCTCCATTAGAATCTGTCGCAGTTCCTTCAAAAGTAACATTTGTATCTTCATCAGTCGGGCTTGCAGAAGTACTAGCTGGATTTTCAGCAACATTACCACTTAAGGAAGGGGCACTATTTCCTACTGTAAAAGTAACATCTAAATCATCTGCATATGAATCCTGAATTATTACTCCATTTATTACAAAGTAAATCAAAAAAATTACTATAAACGAAGAGATTAATAGAGTTGATTTTCGAAATATTGTTTTCATTTTTTATAAACTGTAAAACTACTATCTATAAAACATATATATAACTAGAATAAATAAAAAATTGTATCTTGTCAATACTAATTTTGTTTAATTATCATTAACTGCAACAAAATAAATCTTCCCTATATAATTTCCTACTCCCTGCAGGCTAGGAATCCCAATCCCCCAATAAACATATCCAATCGAATTTGATGGTGCTGTTGTAGGTTTTATTAAAGATAAATCTACTGTAACAGCAGTATCTGTAAGATCAATACCACTTCCATACTCAAAACCACTTGTCGAGTATTCCTGGTTTTCAACATCTAAAATGTATCCGCTACATGTAGGATAATCAGTACAACAATCATCTCCATTTAATTCAACATCAATAACTTTATTACCTGTATTCATTATAGTAGTAGTTTCATTATCTGTTCCTGAATCTTCGCCTGCATACAAAGTCTCATAATTAACAGACTCCTCACTTATATCTAAAGCCATAAATGATTCTACATCTGGAATTCCACCTGACGAAAACGCTTCTCCTGTTTCTGCATATGAATCTGTCGCTTCTATCCATCCTCTCCAATATTCAGCGGAATATGTACCTTCATCTGTAGGATCAGTATGAAACTGCATATCTATAGTACAAGTAGCTGTACAAGAATTATCAGAACATCCTGATAAAGCACAGTCTGTATCTTCATAACAATTATTATTATTATTTGTACAATCTTCAGAACCGCTAACACCCGATCTATACAATTTCCCATTTACACTGGAAATGTCATCATAACCATTCGCATCAGTTACAGTGCCAGTCCAGCTTATGCTAACCGTAGTGTTATCCTGCAACGATATGTCGGATCCAGAATTCACACTAACACTGCTAACAACAGGAGCTGAGTTTTCATCGATAGTTATCTTCCAATCATTCAAATATGGAGTTCCGCCGTCTAAAATTAACTCACCATATAAATATAATTTTGAATAAGTTGTCGTATTCAATTCATCAATTTCTACAGGACTAGTCTCAAAACCAGATGAATTTCCAGTTAAATCTACATCGGGTATTATAGTCGGAGTACCTACATTATCATAATAAACATACATTTTAATATTCCCATTGGCTTCATCAGATGACCAATAAAATTTGCTCCACGAACTAGCACCTGATACCCATGTAAAATCCATTTCTTCAGATAAAATAGTTCCGTCTTTTTCATTCTCATCATTAAATGTAATAAAACCATCATTCATAGAATCATATTGAGCTGCAAGCCAGTCATCAGATCTTTCAGTACTTGAAATCCTGATTTCATCTAGTTGACCATCAAAATACTCTCCCCATGAATCATTTTTACCTATTTGCATATCATTGCTATTATTGTCAGAATTCCCCCCCCATGTCTGATGATCATAATCAACCTCGCTACCATTCTTGTATAATCTTATTTCAGAATCGCCTTCATCTGTAATAGTTGTTAGATAATTCCAGCTACCGTCTTCATCAAAATTAGTACTGCTTCTAGCTTGTCCACTTGTACTATAACCATTTCGATTAAATAAATCTTTCGCATAAAAAACAAAATACCAGTTAAACGTTCCACTTACCCCTTTAGCTGTAACACTTCGCCATGCATCTACATCATCCGCATTCATCCATGCCTCTATAGTATAAGTTCCAAGATCCAAAGTATTATCATCATCAATAGTTATATAATCATCAGTGCCATCAAAATCAGGCGCGTTTGGACCTATCAATCCATTATTTGATCTTGATGTAACCGAAACAGTTGTAGAATCGTTACTATTCCCACTAGAATCGGCATAACTTCCTGTAGTCTCATTCAGATGCCATACTCCAGCATAACTATTGCTCCATGTACCTGAAACATCTTCACCAGCAGTGGAAGTAGAGGAATTACCATAATACATGTATATATAATCAGTTGTAGAACTACTATTTATTTGAGGAACTTCAACCCATACATACGAATTACCGGATTCATTCCATACTTCGACTTCATAATCTAATTCTGTTGAGTCATTACTATCAATAAATCTAAGATCATCATAATCATCCTGCACACTTGAATAGTCAATGCGATCTGAATCTAGCTTTACTAATACTGGGAAATTTTGTAGGTTGGAAGATTGATCAGCATTATCAAATACTAACTTCTTCCTCTTAGTCCAGTCAGTATCCCACCATGAATCAATCTCTAACTTAACTCTATCATTCCCAGTATCAACCTCTACATGATCTAAAGCATCATCACTAAACTGTTCATCTGCTGTCTGAAGCCAAGCTTCCCCATCTGTTACAGTAGAATCAATTGTAAAACTTCTACTACTTGACCAATTTGACCATACATTTGTTCCATTTGGATCTTTTGCTCTAACACGCCAGAAATATGTAGTATTATTTGACAATGTAGTTTGAATTGTATATTTAATATTTTGATCTTGAGTAAACGGATGAGTATCACTTCCATTCTCTGTATTTTCAAAACCAGAATCAGTATCAGAAGATACATCTTCGACAGTTGAACTAAAATCTTCATTATTATCCAATTGTAAATTATACTCTATATCATCTCCATCACCATCAGTCGATTCAAAATTTAAATCCGGTGTTGTGTCACTTGTAGCTTCATTATCGAAGAGCCGATTTGCTAGAGTTGGTACTGAAGGAGCACCATTTTGTATAAGTCTAAAAGTTTGATGATCACTAGAAATATCATCTAAATACTGAAAATAAATTATATCAGTCTTAATTATATTTTCTACCGGATCAGTGCTAAAAGATCCTGAATTAAGATATCCTCTTATATAGAATAAATCAGTTCCACCTTTAATGGAATATTTTGACCAATCCGTAGGAACAGAAAAATAAAAATTACCATCAGACTCAAATGTAGACGCTCCTGAATCAGTTTCAGTAATACTTAAATCTCCCCAACCATAAGTATCTTTTCTTGCGTCATATATTTCATATATCTCATCAGCTGATAAATCTCTATCAAAAACAGCCACTTCATCAATTAAGCCATCATAATAATAGTTACCAGTTTCATAAGCTCCAACTACAAAATCACTACTATTATCATGTATTCCACTGGTATGGGCAACAGGGGTTGCATCTGACTCACCGTTAAGATAAAGACGTATATCAGTATCATCATATACAACTGCACCATGATACCAAGTACCCTGTGTTAAAATCGTACCACCTGTTATCTGATCATAGCTTGATCCATCTTGAGAAATCACTGCCTTTAAAGCTCCTGTGGTATCAATACGAAACTGATAAGCGCGATTATTTGTAGAAGCATCATATTTTGAAACCATAAACATATGTCCTGAAATATTTTCTACTTTTAACCATAGACTAATAGTCATTTCACAATCAGCTCCTGAAATATCCAAACCTGTTTGATTAGCATCAGAAATTGAAAGATATTCTGTGTCTCCTGCTTCAAAATCAGCAGAATAATCTCCTTCTTTACTATAACTTGATTGCGCAATTGTATCCCCAGAAGTCTCAGTTAAATCATTGTCATTATCCGTTTCATCAAGCCTGGTTGCATCGCCAGCTTCTTCAAAATACCATAGTCCCTGTAGATTAGCATCATCAGCAAAAATGAACTCTTCATCTTTATGTTCTACCTTTCTACCCCAATACTGCCAGTTAATATCCGGACTAGAACCTGAACCATTTGTATCTAAATCAATATTTAATCCTTCAAAGCGTAAATCGCTTCCAATATAAAAATATTCACCTCTATTATCACTATCAATTGCATCAAAATCTAAAGTATAATCATTTGAGTTATCAAACAAATATTCATCACTATCACCTGTATCACCACCTTGTGCCAGATCATCAGGTTCATTCGATGCACCTCCAAAAACCATGAATTCATCTATAATCCCATTTGCGTCCCAACTTGCTGAACTACTATAGTTACCTATATAAGTATAATCATCTAAAGTTAAATTTGCTGAATTATAATCAACATTATTATCTCCAGTAGGTAATCGCTTTCCGTTCTGATAAATTTTAAACTGGTCGTCATCACTTAATGTATCATCCCATTCTACTCTAAGATGCGTCCATTCCCCTGCTATCCACGAATAATAACTTTGACCGATACTACAGTTCGAGTAAGTACCATCAGCTTTAGCAAAAAATTGTAAAGCTCCGCCATTTTCATGTCTAAACATAAATTGATTATTTGCATCAACATGATTACACCAGAAATAATAGTAATTAGCATCAGTATGATCATAATTCGGTTTGTACCAAAATTCAATAGCTCCTTTAGCTTTATTAAAATTGTTTGCTGTTTCAAAGGAAATACTCTCTCCATCTGCATCATAATTAGCTCCTTTTCCATACATTCCATCAACAAAATCCACATCATCCCAAGCAGAATCATAAAAGTCTCCTACGTCTGGATTTTTAACCTCCCAAGCACTATCCATTGTAGAATACCATAACAGCTCATCTGCAAAATAAGCGTCAGTGAAAGGTTTAAAATCAAAATTATAATCAGTATTTTCGATTAACAAATTACTCTCTAAAGAAACTGCAGCTGGATTAGAATTTCCTCTATACCCCCTGATCTTAAAAACCGGATCATGTCTAACAGACCAGTAACCTGACTCCCATGTAGGACTATTGTTTAATGTTCCAGTATTTGTATTATTACTTGAGTCAGCCGCTGAAGTACCAGAACCATCATCTAGCCTCCAATAAGCAACTAAATTCGCTTCATCACCTTCTAATATCTTTTTGAAATTTTGTTTTATCTCTGTAGCTGTTCTTACATCATCCCAAAGTCTTACTTCATCTATTAATCCCTTAAATTCTTGAGATCTGCTTCCTTCTACACCATTACTAGAAATACCAGCACCTAAAGCAGTAGGCAAAGAATTTGAAATACTTCCATAAGAACCTACTGATACAGTTGAATCTAAATTACCATTAACATAGTATCTTATCTCACTATCAGATTCATATACCATAGCAACATGATGCCATTCTTCAAGATCATAGTTAGAGCCACAAGCATCACAAGATTTGTAATTTGAATTTGCATCATCAATTGAAGAATCATAGAAACACCATTTTCCTGTATCACAGTTTCCAGTATCACCAATTTTCAACTGCCATCCGGCATAACTTCCTCCTGTTCCTGTTCCTCTATTGTTAATTATTCTAGCAGTTGATTCATCTGGTTCCTTTGGATATATCCAAGCCTCTACAGTAAAACTCCCTTCTCCAAACTGCAGTGACGAATCATTAGGAGCTCGTATATAATCATCACCTCCATCAAATTCAACTCCATAACCTCCATCAATATCAATTTCAATCTCATTACTACTGGAACTGATTGTATAATTATTATCAGCTTCACTATAATGATCCGGCATGAATCCAAGTCTCCACTTACCATTATAAATTGTTCCATAATTATTATTAATAGTTTCATCATATGCAACAGTTCCTTCATTTTCATCTAGTTTCCAGTATCCAATTAAGTTAGCCTCTGAACTTGCAATTTCTGAATTCATATTATCCTGTATCTCCTGCTGTGTTCTCTCATCATCCCACAATCTAATCTCATCAATCTGCCCAACCAGATGGTATGTTGTGTCAGTCTTTGCATTAGCAAGACCAGCTATACATCCCAAAGTCATAGAACTCAAAGAATCTGGTTCTTCATGTATACTTTGGAAATTACCGTCTACGTATGTCTTTATATTTGTACCAGACCAAGTGACTGCAAGATGAACCCACTCATCTTCTACAAAATAATATCCAGTATCATAATTATGAACATCTCCAAAACCTACTTGAAAGTTTCCTGCTTCATTTTTAACATATATCTTATCTCCACTTGCTCCTTCTCTAAATGATAAAAAAAACTGATGAGCTTTAGAATTACGCATTGGTTTTACCCACATCTCAACCGTACCACTTGTTCCTACATCATTAGCTGCAGTATCTATGTCAATATAGTCAGTACTACCATCGAAATACATTCCTGGACTTGGAGAAACGGGTTCATCATTTACAACATTACCGCTTATATCATTCCATTCAGAGCCAGTTGTGAAATCAAGCTTATCAGGGAACATAAAATCATTAAAAACAGCTTCTCTTTCAGATTCAGTGTCAAGACTCTCTTGGGAATCAAATAAAACAAACCAATAACCTGTATTTTTCCTATAATATGTTTGACCTCCATCTGCATAATAAATATCGGGGTAATTTCCATAATACCATGACCCATCAATACTTTCATCTAACAATCGATCACCATTTTGTACTAGCTCTCCAACCATAATGTCTTGATAATTACCTGTACCTTGAAAAACAGTATAAATATCATTTGTATCGTCATATACAGCATCTGTAGTAGATGTTGAAGATTCAGTTATACCATCACCATATATTATAGTAGTTGAATGCGGTGCTGGTGAAACAATATTAAAATTAGCTTGAACTGGATGAATATAATTAATCCATATCCCGCCTTTAAAATCAACTTCCGTTTGAACAAAAAGACCTTTTAAATTAAAAGTATATTCTTCTTTCGCCCAGATTTTATCAGTTCCATCAGTTAAATATGTACCACCACTGGTAGATAAGTATCCCTCCACACGAATTTTTATCTTACTATCTGTATTTTCAATTACAGTAATTTTTCTATTCTCATCATACTGAAGATCATACCAAGTACTTGATGTGTTAGCCGATACTGTAAAAAATTCAAGTACCTGATCTGGACTGCTATCATTTTCTGATCTATCATAAAATTCTATATAATCAGTAGTAACTCCCAATTCCATTATCATTCTATATTTATTTTCAACATCAACTTGAATTTCTGAAGATGAAGTTGTCAGACTCAAAGAAGGATCAATCTCCAAATTTCCCTGTTTTCCTTCTGAATAAAAAACCATATTAATCTCATTATCATTAATAATTGTTTCAACATCTTCTTCAAAATCCATCCAATTTAACTCAATATCATCAATTCTATAAAATTTATCCCTTTGACTTTTATCATCTTTAATATCATCAATATCATAATCCCTATTTATTTCAATATTCCAAACCATACGATTCAACCTCCCGCTTCCTAAACCAAAAGAATACTTTTTATAATAATCTTCACCGTCAAAACCTATTTTTAATTGTAAATAAGAATTATACTCATTTATACCGTCAGAAAGTAACAAGTCTTTTTTTACAATTATATAATTATTTGTTTGCTCGACTACTTTAATATTATCAATTCCTAATAATTCATACTCAATCCATTCATTATTTTCTTTATATTCAAAAATTGGATTAGAAACTGCTAAAAATTTAAAGACATCTTCCCCTTTTATACATCTATAAAGCTCTACTCCAGCATCATTTCTTAGAATACTAAAAGTCTGGTAACTTTTTTCTGACTTTAAAGTTATATCTAGATTCCCTTCACTATCCTCTCCAGAAAAGTATGAAAAATAGTTCTCCTCTAAATTCCTATCTATCTGATAATCATTTTTTGCTACTGACACTCCCTTGACTTCACCTATAGATTTATGATATTTACTCTGAAGCATCGAAAACATTTCTTCATCAATATAAAAATCAGATGGGTTTGTTTGAGAATTCCTTTCCGTTAGTAATATTTGAGATGATATCCCTTCCAAAATTTTCCCTTTTTCAAAAGAAATAACTGTAAACATTGCAAAAATAATCAATAACGATATAGGATATATACCTCCCTTTTCGAAAATAAACTTAAATACTTTTTTGGATACCTTTTTTACTTTTTTCATACAAAAAGTTAATATTTCCTCTATTCAAATTTAATAAAAATAACTAATTTTTACAAATTCTTCTTTATATTATAAAAGATAACTGATAAAATTACACATCTAAATAAACTTCCTTTCTAAAATGAAGAAAAAAACAAAGACCAATTGGAATAATTTAAGAGTCAAGAAAAAACATCTCCCCAGGATAAAATCTTCTTCAGAACTATCCCCAACTACACTATTAAAAAGCATTGATAAACATATTGATAAAACAGTAACATTATGCGGTTGGATTTATAACAAAAGATCATCAGGGAAAATCCAATTTCTTCAATTAAGGGATGGAAGTAGCGATATACAAGCGGTAGTTGAGAAAAAAAGTGTAGATAAAGAAACTTGGGAAAATGCAGAAGAACTAACAATTGAATCTTCCCTACAAATTACAGGAAAAATCAAAAAAGATAATCGTTCACCGTTCGGTTATGAAATGAATGTATCAAAGATAAAAATTATTCAAATAGCCTGCGAATATCCTATTGGCAAAAAAAAGCATGGTGCTGATTTTCTCTTAAACAATAGACATCTATGGCTAAGATCTCAAAAACAAAGAGCTATTTTAAAAATTAGAGATGAAATTTTTTATAGCTTAATAACATTTTTAAGAAAGGAAAATTTTTTAAGAATTGATACTCCTATATTTCAACAAGTATCATGCGAAGATACATCAGAGCTATTTGAAGTTAATTACTTTGGAGAAAAAACATATCTTACACAATCAGGACAATTATATTGTGAAGCTGCTGAATTAGCTCTTGGAAGAACATACGACTTTGGACCTGTTTTTCGAGCAGAAAAGTCTAAGACAAGAAAACATCTAATCGAATTCTGGATGATGGATGCTGAACTGCCATTTACAGATCTACAAGGATTGATGGATTTTGAAGAAAAATTGGTAAAACAATTAATATCAGACTGTCTTGAAAACTGCAAATACGAATTACAAGTCTTAAAAAGAAATACTAAACTCCTTAAGAAATATATAACATCTAACTTTAAAAAGATAACACATAAAGACACAATTGATTTATTAAATGATAAGTTTAATCTAAAACTTTCATACATGGACGATATAGGAGCTCCTGAAGAAACTAAGCTTGCTAAAATATATGATGTACCGATATTCATAACTGATTGGCCAGCTGAAATAAAAGCATTCTATATGCCTAGATTTAAAGATAAAGAATTAGATAGGGTAAAAGCTGTTGATCTAATGGCTGCTGAAGGCTTTGGTGAAATTTGCGGCGGGGCAGAAAGAGAGTTTGATTACAATAAACTTTTAAAAATTCTTAAAGAAAAAAAATACCCTTTTAAAGATTATAAATGGTATATGGATCTTAGGAAATATGGAACAGTTCCACACTCAGGATTTGGTATTGGGATGGAAAGAACCGTTAGATGGATAACTGGTATCAAACATATTCGAGAAACAATACCTTTCCCAAGAATGTTAAACCGTCTTAGACCTTAAAAATAACTTTAAATATTAACTGAAATTTACCCTCCGCCATCTAATATCTGAAAACTGATATCTATCAACCTTATTTTTATATGTCTATCCCAAATCTCTTTGTCATGCCAGATTTAAAATGTTTCCAGCCTTTTCTGTAAGGATCTTTATCTTTACCTTCATAAAAAGCATCTAGATACTCCCAAATCCATTGTGTTACATCAGAAGATAAATTATAGAATTTTTTTTGGCCCTTCTTTTCTTCAATCCCTTGTGTTATTTTTAAAAACTCATTTAATATATCTAAATTATCAAAATAATTTCTATCAACGACCTGCATAAAATCAGCTCCTACAATGATTTTAGCTAACACAGTATTAATTTTACAATCATGATTTATTATCTTTAACCTATCTTTCTTCCACTTCGAATAATCCGTGAATTGTCCCAATATTAAAAGATCATTAACATCCCTATTATCCCAATCTAACTTTTTCACAAAACTTTCCATGAATATCAAACTTCTAACTATATGTGTAACAACATTAGATTTAGATTTAAAACTTGAGTTTAACAAATACCCTGTATCATGAAATAATGAGGCTAATAAAAGCAATTTTAAATCATTTACAGTTATGCTCTCATTTATTTTCAACGCTCCAATAAAAGCTCTAAAAGATGTAACTGTAGTTGTATAGTTATGATCAAAATTATGATAAGCAGAAGTTAGATCATAACTTTTAAAAATTTTCCTTAAATATTTTAAAGATTTTTCAGTAATAACTTTAACCTTTTTCAAATCATCACTTGATTGTTTATCACTGAAATATTTTAATAGAATATCGTTATCAAAAAGATTCAACAAATCACGATTATTTGTAGGACTAATAGAACCACATGGTCCTTCCCATTTAACTTGCTTTTTTATCTTTTTATTCATTTTTTATATACAATATTTTTAAATTTAATTACTATCTTACCATTTTTGATTTATTATCGACAACAAAGTAGAATTATTTATATTAAAATAATAAAGATAAATTGAAAAACCAGATATATTATCATATTCTGTTAATAAAACAAATTGAAAAATACAAAAGTAAAAAAACTTAACAATATCCTTAATAACAAGAAAAAATTCATTCCTTTAGTTATTCTCTTTATCATTTTTATTATCAATATTTCATTTGTTTTTATAAAGAATTTAAATTCTTCGACTATAGATCACAAAATCGATCCTCCAGATAAAACACAAATATTATCAAATTATAATTTTTATAGAATTTCTACCTTAGTTGATAATAAATTGTCCCAGATGAGCATTGATGAAAAAATCGGACAGCTTTTCTTTGTATCAATACAATATAATTACTTAGATTTAAATACGAAATCATTTATCGAGAATTATCAAATTGGGGGAGTAGTAATCATGAGTAATAATATTTCTTCACAAAACCAACTAATACAACTTATTAATGAACTACAGAATCTTTCTTCAACCGACTTATTAATCGCCACAGACCAGGAAGGAGGAATAGTCGCACGAATCCCATGGGATGAAGCTAGAAATATATCGCAGCCTCATATAGGAATTGTAAATAGAGAAGATTTTGCTTATTCAACAGGAACTAGTCATGCAGAATCTTTACAAAGTGTCAATATAGATATTAACTTTGCTCCTGTACTTGATGTCTCGTTTTCTTCAAACAGTATAATGGCAAACCGTTCATTAGGAAATAATGCACCAAAAGTATCATTGCTTGGAGCTCAAATCATAAAAGCTCACCAAGATAACAGTATAATACCAACAGCTAAACACTATCCTGGAATAGGCAGAACAATAATAGATTCTCATAAAGCTCTGCCTGAAATAGATATAACTAAAACCCAATTACTTGAAGAAGAATTACTCCCATTTCAAAAAGCAGTAGAGGAGGGGATAGAAATTATTATGACAGGTCATGTGCTGTATCCTCAAATAGATGATCAATACCCAGCTACATTGTCTCAAATATTTATTACAAATATCCTTAGAAACGAATTAGGTTATGATGGACTTGTTATAACAGATGATATAAATATGCAGGCTCTTGATAATTATCCAAATAAAGCAGTTGATACAATAAATGCAGGTTGCGATATGATATTAGTTGTTGATATAGCAAAGAATCAAATTGAATATATTGAAAAAGTAAAAGAAGCTGTAAAAAATGGTAAAATAAGTGAGGAAAGAATTAATGAAAGTGTGAAAAGGATACTAAGACTGAAGTATAAGTATGAGTAGGCTGTACCAAACTATTCCATAAATACTAATTTATAAAGCAGTGTTTCGCTTTTTATTGCTTCAATAATTATCCAGATTCAAGATAATTATATGTATTATAGTACTAAACCCTATAATATATATCTTGTCACATCTTCACACCTCCAATCAACTGAAGATGAGAAACTCTTGAGGAACGGATAGAGGATAGTGCGAAAAGGATACTAAGGTTGAAGTATAAGTATGAGTAATCTAATAACTACTCACTTCATTAGTTTTAAAATTTATAATAAATTCACGATTAATGTGATACTTCAAAATTTGCTCCTTGTACTTGAACCCAAACTTGTACCATACCAGGACTACTTTCATTACATTCTACAGGTAATGGTGTAACAATTACATCTCTTCCTGGATTATCGTGTATTATAGCTTTTAACATCTCAAATAAAATATCTTCTCTTTTTAGTGGATCACCATAAGAAGCATAAAATCTTACTGAACCATCTTCACAAGCTCTAACTCCTAAAAGACTACTTCCAAGAACTGGCATCCAATTACATCCCTCTACATTATAAATAGATAAAGAATAATTAGTATAGTTGGTTGGTAATGTATCTATAGGTTTATTATTATAAAGAATATTTACTCCTGCTTCACTTGTTGCTAACATTTTAATACTATATAAAATATATTTACTATAAGTTCTATCTTATCACATTTTCACATCAACAATCAACTGTGTTGGAGCATTCATATAATACAACTTGTAGTCTCTCACACTACCTATCCTAATATAATAAGTCGATACATTTGAAGCATAAGTGCATTTCACACCTCTTACAGCAGTATTTGCATAACTCTCATCATAATCAATTGATGAAGGGAAATCGTTGTAAATATTCTCAACAACTAATTTAATAGCCTTACCTCCTTCATAATCAACTATCTTTGAAGTTGCATTTGGTATTGTTCCAGTACCTATTGTACCTAGCCTTAAAATGATCCTGTAAACATCAGATTGTCCCGAATGGCTCAAACCGCTTATTGTAATAACACTTCCAGATGCATCTCCTTCAATCGATTGTGATTCCTGAGAAAATACAAATTCCTGACCATCACCGTTTTCAACATCCTGTTCTTTGATATCCAGCACTATCTTTGATGTACCTTCAATAGTATGCAGATAGAACTCAGTTTCCGCTTTTATTCCAATCTTATACCAATTTAGATTCTCTTCTCCAGTAACTTCATGAAAAATTGTAGAAACTACAGATCCTGTAATTTCAGACACATTGCCTGTCTTTATTCCACTTGTATCCTCATCAATTCCCCTCATTTTTACAGAAATCATATTTGAACTAGTATACAAAGTTGCTTGTGTATAGGGGAGACTCCCCCCATCTTCTATAACAAAAACTATTCTAAAGAACCCTTCATAACCTAACTGTTCTATTTCTGCCAGCTTAACACCACTTACCGATTCTTCTCCGACAGTTTGATCTTCCTGCGAAAAATCACTATCAGTTGGTGCATCTTCTGCAGTAGAATCAGATTCCTTATCACTAACATCAACTTCTTCTATGTCCTCTTCAGCAACATCACTAACATCCATTTCTTCTTCATTATCTTCAAGTATTGCTTCTTCTTCTGCACCTTCCTGAGTATCTTCTTCCTCTTGATAATCTTCTTCATTTGACTTCCCATTACCAATAAGCCATATAAATCCACCAATTGATAATATAACTAAAGCAACAACAATTATTAATTTTGAACTAGAGCTGTCTTGAGACTCCTTTAATGCAGCCTTGCGGGATTTAGCTAATTCTGAATATTTTTGAGCCATAGTAAAAGCAACTTAACATTTTAACAGTAATATAATACTCAAAAACACAATTATTAGCAAAACGTAATATTAAATATTTTTTGTGTACGAATATATGGTAGTTAAAGGTCGAGGTCTGGGTATTTCATTTGGGTGGAAATTTTATAATACGATTGTTAATCGTAAACAAATTCCTGCCCGTAATGCTTCGCTGCTAGCATTGCGGGCATGTGGTAACAAAAGGTACCATCTGGGGTTTTGGGTGGCAAACCCCAATACAAAACTAATAAATCTCAACAGTGTGTAAATGTATGATACTTACATAATTAGTTTATTTAATAATAATATTTTTGGTATAATATAGTTTGCCGTTAAATAAAATATAAACCCAAAATTATCAACAATATTAAAAATAATACAAATACTCGATATATAAAAATTAAGGGAGCAAAGGAAAATAACCTAAAAAATATTAACGTCAACATTCCTAAGAATAAATTCGTTGTCATAACAGGCGTTTCTGGAAGCGGTAAATCTTCATTAGCCTTCGATACTATCTATGCCGAAGGGCAGAGACGCTATGTTGAATCACTATCTTCATACGCAAGAATGTTTCTAGGAATTATGCAGAAACCTAAGGTTGATTATATAGAAGGACTATCTCCTGCAATATCAATCGACCAAAAAACTGCTTCACATAATCCAAGGTCAACTGTAGGCACTGTAACAGAAATATATGATTACCTAAGACTTCTTTTTGCGAGAGCAGGCCATGTTCACTGTCCTACATGCGGAAGAAGGGTAAAATCTCAAAGTGTTCAAGAAATAGTAGACTCGATTTTGAAAAAGCATGGAAAAATATTGCTGCTTGCTCCTATTGTGAAAGCCAAAAAAGGCACATACGAAGAACTTCTGCAAAGGCTTTTTGCAAAAGGGTATATAAGAGTAAGGATTGACGGCGAAGTACACAATTTAGAAGAAGAAATAAAATTAAAAAGATATAAGATACATAACATTGAAGTAGTAATAGATAGGTTAATTATCAAAAATAACTCAAAAAATGATAAAAATTTTATAAAAAGACTAACTGACTCTGTAGAGAAAGCACTTAATTTAAGTGAAGGAGAAATAATTATAAGTAAACTTCAAAATAAATACTATAAAGATAAACTTTATTCAGAGAAATTTTCTTGTCCTGACTGCGACATATCATTTGAAGAAATAGAGCCTCATACATTCTCATTTAACTCTCCTTATGGCGCATGTAGCAAGTGCGATGGATTAGGTATAATTAAGGAAATTGATCCAAAACTCATTTACAATCCTAATCTGACCATTTCTGAAGGCGGTATCTTCCCATGGAGCAGAATGGCCGATAATCCGGAGAGCTGGACTATGAGAATAATATCAACAGTAGCTGAAGAATATGGCTTTTCTATAAGAACACCTATTGGCAAACTTTCAAAGGAACACCTGGAAATAGTATTGTATGGCGCAGGTGATAAAAAACTTGAAATCCAACACAAAAATGATAACGGATATTATAAAACAAACTACGAAGGAGTAATTCCAAACCTTAAAAGAAGATACAAACAAACTGATTCCGATTATATCCGAAGGGAAATTGAAAAATATATGAGAGAAATTCCTTGTAGCCTCTGTAAAGGCAAAAGACTTAAACAAGAAGCATTAGCCGTTACAATAAGGAACAAAAATATTTACGACATTACAACTTTATCTATATCTGAAGCTCTTAAATGGATTTGCGACCTAAAAAGCAAAAATAAAGTCAAAGATAATTTAACAAAACAAGAAAGATTAATAGTCAAACAGGTAATAAAAGAAATACTTACTAGATTGAAATTTTTAACTTCAGTTGGATTAGAATACTTAACATTGAACAGAACTGCTTCAACCTTATCAGGAGGCGAAGCTCAAAGAATCCGCTTAGCAAGTCAGATAGGTACAGGACTTTCAGGAGTTTTATACGTACTTGATGAACCCTCTATTGGACTACATCAAAAAGATAACCAAAGACTCATAAAAACATTAAAAAATCTCCGTGATTTAGGTAATACCGTATTAGTAGTTGAACACGACGAAGCAACTATACGTCAATCCGACCACATAATAGATATCGGTCCAAAAGCAGGAGAACATGGAGGAAAAATTGTTTCACAAGGTAATGTCTCCGATATTATTAAAACCAAAAAATCAATTACAGGTAATTATCTATCCAAAAGGAAAAAAATTACAAAAGAATCTATACTTAAAAAAGCTCAAAAGATCATTAAAAAAAATCATTTCAAAAAAATTAACAATAAAAACAAAAATTTAGTCCTAAAAGGAGTAAGGCATCATAATCTAAAAAAAATTAATGTAATTTTTCCATTAGGTAAATTTATTTGTATAACTGGGGTTTCTGGAAGCGGGAAATCTTCATTAATTAATGAAACATTGTATCCTGCACTAGCATCAGAACTTTATAGATCTAAAAAGATTATTGGAGAATTTAAATCATTAGATGGATTAGATAATATTGATAAAGTTGTAAACATCGATCAGTCTCCAATTGGAAGAACTCCACGATCAAATCCTGCAACTTATACAGGAGTATTTACACCAATTAGAGAATTATTTTCAAAGACCCGTGAGTCTAAAGCAAGAGGTTATAAACCCGGAAGATTTAGTTTTAATGTAAAACAGGGAAGATGTGCTAACTGTAAAGGAAATGGATTAATTAAAATCGAGATGCAGTTTCTTCCTGATGTTTATGTTCCATGCGAAGTATGTAAGGGTAAACGTTACAACAGAGAAACCTTTCAAATTGATTATAAAGGAAAAAATATTTCAGATGTATTAGATATGACAGTAGAAGAAGCTATTGAATTTTTTAAAAATATACCTAAGGTAAAAAGAAAATTGCAGACATTAATGGATGTTGGCTTAAGTTATATAAAATTAGGACAAAGTGCAACAACTTTATCTGGTGGAGAAGCTCAAAGAATTAAACTTTCAACCGAGCTTTCAAAAAGATCAACAGGAAAAACTTTATATATTCTCGATGAACCCACAACTGGATTACACTTTTATGATATAGAAAAATTACTGAAAATACTTCATTCATTAGTATTAAAAGGTAATACTGTTATCGTAATAGAACACAATTTAGATGTTATAAAAACTGCAGACTGGATAATAGACTTAGGTCCTGATGGAGGTGATAAAGGTGGGTATATAGTAGCTGAAGGAACAATAGAGGATATAAAGAATAATAAAAAAAGCTATACAGGCCAGTGGCTAAAGAAAGTTTAATCTCCTAATATTTATATTCAAATGTTATAATACATTTATGAAAATAAATGCATTTAACGAAACTAAATTCGAAATTGATAAGAGAATAATCTCAAAAATAGAAACTCTCTTTAATAATTTAAAGTTAAGCGATTTTTCCTCTGAGAGGAAAAATCGCATTTCACCACTGCTAAGACCTAATACTACCTGTAACTTAATCCTATACGATAAAAGAAACATTACTAACCTAAACAAGAAACTTTTTAAACGTAAATCTCCTACAGATGTAATATCTCTAAATAATCCGGATTATTCACACAATAAAATTTTCATGGGAGATATATATATCTGCCCGCAAGTTGTAAAAGAAAACGCTAAAAAATTTAACACTGATAATAAAGAAGAGTTGATTAGAATTATAATTCACGGTATCTTACATTTATCTGGTTTCGATCATAAAAAATCTTTTGACCAAACTAACGAAAAAATGTTCAAAATACAAGAAATTTTAGTTAGTAAAATAATAAATAATGATTAATAAACCAAAAAAATTCTTTTTCAATCACTGGGATGAGATATTTATCCTTTTAATTACAATAATATTCTTAATAATATTATTTATACCTTTCTTTTTAAATAATTCATTAGATAAATTTGATACTCCAGGTCTACTTTCACTAAGCTGGTTTATAAAAGAGTACACTTTTCCTGATTTCCAAGGCTGGAATCCATATTTCTTTGCAGGCTTTCCTCAAGGAATACTATATCCTCCACTATTTCATTGGCTAGTAGCATTATTATCACACATATTTCAATTATCAATTGCTTACAAATTTCTAATAACCATAATCGCTGCATTAATACCTTACTCAATCTATGAATTCAGCTTAAAAATTTACAAACAAAAAAGTTGGTCTTTATTAAATACTTTATTTATACTATTTACTCTTATAATACTGCCTGGATATTTAGGATTCAATTATGATGCAATATTTGATTACGGTCTAGGGCCAAGCTTTATGACTATTCCTTTATTTTTTGGATACTTAACTTTTTTATTCGACAAGAAAAAAAATGTGTCAGCTTTAGCAGTATTATTCAGCATAATGTTGTTAACTAATCTAGTAGCACCTTTAATAGCACTAATTATAACTATTACTTACTTCTTACTACACTTCAGGAGAAATAAAAATCTATCAACGATCTTCATTAAATTAGGAATATTAATAATATTATTAACAACCTTCTGGATAATACCGTATATAATATTTAGAGAATATACTACATCCGGTGTCCCTCCCATGAGATCAAACAAGATACTATCAATAGCTTCAATTATTGGTTCAACTGCAGCATTCTTAATATTAATAATAAAAAATAGAAAAAAATATTTATCCCAAATAGCTTTACTAATCCCAGGAATTATCATCGGTTTTTTAACTTTAATTGATTCATTATTTGAAATATCTATCCCTCCAATACATCCTTTCAGGATTCAAATATTTTCATTTTTAGCTATCGCATCTTCACTAACAAGTTTAATTCAAGTCCTTCATCCGATATTTATAAAAACAGCTACAAAATTAAAATTTATTAAATATGTTAAATTAAAAACTCATCTTTTTAGTAATTTCTTTATATTAACAAGTGCATTAATCATTTTATTGATAATCCGTTTAAATCCAAGTGGTGCAGAAAAAGTTGAAATTACAGAAAATATAAACTGGCAGGGTAGAGTAATCAGATCCTATAAAGTAACTGAAGTGCTTGATCAATCAAGATCTGTTATTGATAAATCTGTCATGGCTAAT
Source organism: uncultured Candidatus Saccharibacteria bacterium (assembly GCA_964572065.1). GTDB lineage: Bacteria > Patescibacteriota > Dojkabacteria > JAHIVN01 > JAHIVN01 > CAZNER01. Next base: position 775 of record CAZNER010000009.1, on the reverse strand, counting down.
CCTGACAGATTTGCAGTAGATGGTCTATTAAAAGAGTCAAGCTACTTAGCACCATACTACCAGTCACTTTCCAAAAGCTTAAATCCAAGCAATTTTAACTGGGAAGAATTAGATCAGTGTTACATAGAAAATTATCAATTATCTAAAGAAAAGACAGATTTTCTTATGAAATTACTTTGGGTAAAAAGCATATTCACTATAGACCCAGACTTTCCAAACTGTAACAATTTTAAAGAAATATCATCATTTAAATCAAATTCAAAAGATGATGGAATAGTTGATAGAAAAATGTATATATGTTCTTATCTACAATCTCAAAACAGCAACTTAGTTGAAATGATAACTAGTAATCCAACTACTATTGACCAAAATTGGAACAATGAACTAGAAAATTGGTGGAAATCAGACTCACAAGAACTCTTTACAAATAAAGAGATAAAAATACAAGATACAAATAATGTTGTTTATGTACCTCAAGTAGAATTTAGTGAAAATTTCCAAAAGATTTACATCAAGAGTGGAGTAGAGGATACTCTCTATTATTTAATCAAAATTAATTACTTTCCAAAGTGGAAAGCACTTGATAAAGACGGGAATGAAGTTGAAATTATAAGAACATCTCCTAACTTTATAACTATCCCAATAACAGAAGAAATAACATTGGAATATAGAATGACAAAAATCGAATGGATAGTATTATTAATATCTATTATAAGCTGGATAAGTTTAGTGGTTACAACTATTGCAAAAAAATTAAAATATAGAAAAAACTAAT
>CAZNER010000008.1:0-39467 GCA_964572065.1 uncultured Candidatus Saccharibacteria bacterium | reverse complement strand
AGTTTTATTTAATGTTTATTGGACTCAAAGTTTTAGAGAGGTTTTAGAAAATGACGAAAGTTTACACAATCCGCTTATAATCACCATTGAATGGAAAAAAAGCAAAATGTGGGGGTTTAACCCAAGAGCTTATACTAATTATGGTTTTAAGTCTGAAAGTATAGGGGGGTGTGGTTATTGTAAATTAAGCACGGCTACCGCAAAAGCACTTAACAGCCATTTAGGAATTTTAAAAAGATTATTTCAAGCAGAGGAAAGAAGACTTAAAGAAAAACCAAAGATTCCAGAGAGAAGAGATTATATTGGTTATGGTTCGGGCCATCATGCTTTGCCTAAATTTGAAGGGGGTGTTGGTGTGTCATCACACAAGGACATTATAAGAGGTTTAGATTTAAAGTGGGAAAATATCACAAGCACGGACCAAACTGATGTCTATAGAATCTCACAATAAGTTTTATTTTATCCCTTTTATTTTTGAGGGATTGGCTAACGCCGAGCCGACGGGCTTTAAACGAAGGAGAAAAAATGATAAAAAACATAGAAATAGGAGAAATAATAAGAATAAACAAAAAGGAGTATTTAGTTTATAATTGTCCAATCGGGAACAGCGAAGAGACAAAACCACAGATAAAACTTTTATCTCCTCTTTTAACCAAAATTAATAGAAAATCCTATTTTAAACACAAATACAAAAGGGAAAAATCAAAAAAAGAAATAATTAAACTCTATGGGGAGGAGTTTTATAAGAATCTATAAAATGGAATTTAAGAAAGAAGAAATAAAGACAGAAGAAGAAGCAAGACAGAAAGCAATAGATTTTCAAAGATGGGCGAGTGAAGAAAATTTAAGTTATTCTGAATTAGCTGATTTTAACGATTATTTCAAAGAACTCGGAAAGCGGTTTAATCTGTCTGAAGAATTTGAAGGGAATGGAATAATTTAAAGATGGAAGTAGTTAAAGTTTTGATAGATGAAAGAGATTTAAATCGTCTGTTCAGAGAGAACCCTAATTTAAAGGTAGAAAAGAATCTTCTATATTTTGAAAAAAAAAGTTCAGTAAGAGACGCAGTTGATTTTAAATGTCCTATTTGTAAGGCTGTCGGACTCGGAGAAATTAAGGAATTCGACGATGAGGGGGCACGAACTTCTGTCTTTATATGTGAATGTGGGCACGAGGAGGTTTTTTGATGAAAATAATCGAAATATTCAATAAACCTAAGATAATCGCTATAATCGGTAATGTCAACGAGGCTAAGTCAAATTTAGTTTATTATCTTATTAGAGAAATAAATAAGTTTAAGTCTAATATTGTGACATTTGGACTTCGTCAATCTGTTGGTGGTCGGGAGATTAATTCTCTTGAAGAATTAGAACAAATTAAAGACAGCATAATATTTATTGATGAGTTTTATTCTCTTTTTGATTTAGATAACCGAAAAAAGAAAAGAATGATTGAAAATACACTTCGTTTGATTAACCACAACAACAACGCTCTCGTTTTGACTGGATTACCTGAGAATTTTAAGAAGTTTATTTGTGGAAAGTTGGACACTATGATGTTCAAAAAAGTAACTTATGCGGATTTTGTTAATGGAAGTCGTGCTAAGAATGTATTGATGAGTTACAAAGGAAGCGAGCGGGGGAGTAGTCTTTTAGATTTAAATAAAAATGAAGCTCTGGTCTACGACGGATTACATTTTGAGAAAATCAAAATTCCTTATTTGAAAGAGTGCGACACTAAAGCAAAAAATAAACCACTTGTAGCTAAAAAATGAAAGAAATAACCACGAAGACAAAACCGAGTAAGATTCTAAAAATGTTTAAGGACGCATTTGATAATGGAAAAGATATAAATTTTAAAGTTAGAGATGGATTCATTTATTATGCTGGGGGTATTCTTAACAAAATAGAGGGAAAAGAACACTACGTCGCTATCGGTGGAAATTGGGTAAAACTTTAACTAAATTTATAGGAGGTAAAAATGGTAAAAAAAGACTTAAACAAGATGACTTTCACAGAACTCAAAAAAGAAATTGAGAAAACTGAAGCGAAGCAAAAACAGATGGGAAAGACTTTAATCAAAGGGACTCCCTATGTCATTGGGGCTAATTATATGATTAGAACCGTAACAATGATTTACACTGGGAAATTGAAAAAGGTTTTTGATAAAGAAATTGTCCTTACTGGGTGTGCTTGGATTCCAGAAACTGAAAGATGGGCAAATTCGTGTGCAAATGGGGCTTTCAAGGAAGTAGAACCCTATCCAACAGACGCAGAAGTCAATGTAAACCGTGAAGCGATACTCGACTCTTTCATAGTTTCTTGGAAACTCCCACAGGAGCAGAAATGACTAACCCATCAATAATGTATAAACTTTGGTCATGGTCGGGGTCAGAGTCATGGTCAAGGTCAAGGTCATAAAGAATTTTTTTATTTTTTTATTTTTTAGAAAAGTTGTATGGATTAGTAAAAATAGTAGTAATGTTAGAAAAAATGTGCAAAAAATGTGCAAAAAGTGTTCGTAGTTTTGTGCAAAAAATGTGCAAGGTAAAAAAAGTGCAAAAAATGTGCTATAAAAAAAGATGTAAAAAGTGTGGAAAGCTACGTAGGATTAAGTGGAAGATTCCAATCGGAAGAGTTGGAGATTTGATTATCTGGGAACAGGTCTGTTGGGATTGTAAGAGGAGTTATAATCCTTAAGATTCTTTATATTTTTTTAAGCGATTCTTCTTAATCTTAACTAAACCTCTTCTCTCAGCTTGTTGGAATAGCTGTGGCATCACTTGATTAAGTTTTTTTGACATATCCACTACATTATAAGTTATATTGATTGATTGTTTTTGCATTTTTCCTAGAACCGCATCTACATGTTTAATTTGATTTAATAAATGTTCTGCTATTTTGACGCGATTTTGGATAATTGGCATTAGAACAACAACTTTTGAACCGCAATCAGAACATATTGCAGTCTTACTTTGATACTCTGGATTGTTCTTCAAATCATAGAACAAATCCCACATCTCATCACATAGCTCATTTACCTTCTCAAGAGTTGAGAAATAATGTTTAGACATTTTAGCTTGAAAGTTTTTGTCCTCTTTTAGTAGCTTAAATGACTTGTCGCTTTGTCTTCTCAGAAAAGAAGAGACTTCGTCGATTGTTAGTTCTGATGAGAATAATTTATTCATCTCATCCGCGATTGCTCCGCGAGACATACCGCTTGCTTTGAGTTTTATACACTTCTCCTGGGCCTCGGGGCCCAAATCCTCAACTCTTCCCATAAAGATTTTAAGTAAATGGGGTATTTATTAGTTTCGGATGGCAGATGCCTGATTTGAACAGGACCTAGAGAGCATGAATCTCTTGTGCTACCTACTACACCACACTGCCATAAAAAATAAAAAAATAAAAGATTGTTTTAAACTTAGTTTAAAACATAAGACAATTCGACATCTTCGTCTGAGAAATCACCTTCATCATAAACAACAGTACCTGTTACAGTAACTGAACCCTTATGTTCTGTGTTATCAGTTTCGTCCTCGTACTTGAAGTCGTAAACCAATGTAACTTCTGCAGACTTGTCTTCGTCATCTTCACCGAATTCTGTACTATAGATAGTACATTGTCCTAGGGCGACAACTTCAACTTCTGTCTCATCGTCGTCAATTGCTGGATTAGAAACGAATCTATCAAAATCTTCTATTGAATCTTCAATAAAATCTTTCAAGTCATCCATATCTATCTCAGACATAACATCTGATTCAGCAGCGTTCTCCAATGTTCTAGTACATCCACCAAACATTACATCCCACAAATCATCAGTCTTGGATGTATCAACATTAACATTGATATTAGCTCCAATTTCTTCTGCTGTTGGAATTGAGATTCCTGCCAAAACTGCTGCCGCAATATCTGTACTTGAAACCTCTGGAATAACTGGTCTTGTCATATAACTAAAACCTGCTAAAAGGATAGTACAAATAAGAATCGTAGCAACTAACGAACCATTTTTAGCTTGCATTTTTACCTCCATATAATTTAGTTAAAGTACAATCTTCTATCTCTTTGTCTAAGAAGTAAAAGGTTTGGGTGACTTCGTCAATTTTTAATCTGGGATGCGATTTTATTAAACACCTAAAAGAGTTTTCATTGACCTCAATAGCCTCGAAGAGATTACAATAATTATCTGCATAATTCTCTAAACAATCTAAACTTACTTCTTCAATGACTATTTCACTTCTATCTTGTCCCACGCATAAGGTAGGTCTTTCATAATTAATATCAATTAAGTCCACAGCTACCCCAACAAAGATTAAGAAAAAACCTACTAGGACTATAAATAGCATAATCTTCATACATTTTATAAGTAAAATGACTATTTAAAACCTTTGAAAAATATTCTTTTATATTCTATTGATACTATTTATTATTCTCAACAGAGTCTATGTGAACACCCATTCTCTCTATAGTTGCTCTGAGCGCATTAAAATAACGCCTATGAATATTCTCTGTTTCATTCTCTTTTCTGTGACATTCTCTACAAACTGGAACTAAGACATTACCTTTAGGGTTGAGCCTTTGTGGCACCGCGTGATGTTTTGTTTTTAAATGTGTGTTATCATCAAAGGGTTTTCCACAAATGAAACATTTATCACTTTCGATTTTTATAATCTTTTTGTGTATTTTTGTCTTTATCTTCATTGTTCATTTCCATGATAGGCTGAATCGCCAAGTCTATGACAATATTTACATAACATTTTTACATTTCTAGGGATGTATTCCCCCCCCTTATTTCCTCTTTTTAGTCTATGAGGTTCTAATTTTCCTACGTTCTCTTCCATTCTTCCACATTCCTCACATTTAAAACCTACCGCCTTTCTATAAGCCTCCTTGAGCCAATCAGGACAAGAGGTAAGCTTTTCTTTTTGTTTGGTCTGCATCGGTTCTCTATCATAATCAGAAATTTTTGAAAAATAATTTGATTTTGTGTGAATTAGATAGTCCATCCCTGCAATCATGTGGGCACAGGGTTGAAGCGTGCTTCCTTGAAAACAGCTACACCAAAAGTTAAGTTTATACTTCTTGTAAAAGAATTCTACTTCGAAGTTTCCGACCTTTAGACGCACGCTGTGAGGACTTTCATAAATCGGTTTGATGTTCTTGGCTAAAAATCTTGCTTTTTCGAACAAGAATCTACGCATATTACATCGTTTTGGCTAATTCTGCAAAACCTTTAGCTGTTTCAGCTATTTGTTCAACTTCAATCTTACCTGCTACACACAAATCTTTTGCATAGCTAATGTAATAAGAAGCTGGGTTTTTTTCTATTGTTTTGGCTGCTCCAGAACTAAAATTTGACTGAGCTTTTTCCATCTTAACAAAAGTTACAATTCCTTCTTTGACAGTAACTTCTGCTGCACCAGCCCTAACAAATTCAGGTTTGACATTTTGAGCGACTGGTAGATTCTGTTCAATACCATTCACCACAAAATTAAGCATTCCATTCGCGATAGATTTTATAGTTGCTTTTTCTCCCATTTTTCCTCCATTATTTTAATTACTAATCTTAAGGTGTTTGACTATTTAAAACCTTTGATTAAACAGGGATTACTGACCATCTCCAAGTTTACTAGAGGCCTCTGATAATAACTCTATTGCCGGAATGCCTAGTGAAATTGATTGATTTTTAGCAATCACCTCCGCATCTGAGTATCTTCCTTCAGAAATTATCCTCATCAGATTAGAAATAATCTTTGGCTTTCTTTCTCTTCGTTTACTATTCCACTCGTCTTTTTTTTGGAGAATCCCAATCATCTTCTCTTCTTGTTCTTCTAGGGATATTAGTTGTTCTTTTAAGTATTTTTTTTCTTTTTGGATTTTTTTTAATTTTTTACTTGGGTCAATGGCTTCGCCCCATGATTGCGCTAGGAATCTGATAAATTCTGACTGATTCATAGAATTTAGTTTTGAACCTTCTTTCAGGCTTAAAATAGTGTCATCATCTAAATTAAAAGTTTTGTGTTTGAAATCCTTTTTTCCTTCCATCATTCTTCGCAATTAGTAAAACCCATATGACTATTTAAAATTTTTGGAGACTTTCCACAAGAAACGGCTAGGTTTCCTGTGGAGCAAGTGGAACTAAATTTTATAAAAAAATTATTGTATGTATTGTATGTATGATTGTATGTATTGTATGTATGATTGTATTTGTCTCAAGTCTATAACTTCCACAAGAAATGTTGGGGTGTCCGCGAAGAACGATTTAGAAATCTCACCCCAAGTCATCGAGCCACAAGGCTAAGAAAATGATTAATCTGAACTTAATAAATGTTTACTTTAACTTTTCTAACTCTTGAATTGCACCAATTGTAGCAATCAATTGTTGTTTTGTCTGCTCGAGTCCTTGATTCAATTGATTCAATCTCTGTTCTAATTGAGTTTTTTGACTAATTAGCTCAGATAAACGCGTTTCAAGTTTAGATTTTGGCTTCGCCGAAGGTTCTTTTTTAACCATTTTTAATAAAATCTAAGTTAATATTTAAACTTGTCGGTTTCATAAAATCCCAACAAATGTTTCTATTCTAAGGTTTCTAGTTGTAATCTGAGACAATCCTTAGCGACATAGTTCTCAGTAGTATCTCTAAACCATTTTCTCATCTCACAAGGTTCTGAATAAGAACATCTTTGAGGGTCGTAAGAATTACAAATAAGCATATACTGACATTCTAATTTTCTAAAGTCGAATTCATCATTAATTTGGGGTCTATTGTTTTTCTCCATTAGTAATTTTTAAACAAATAAAATTAGTTAATTTTCCAAAACATCTATCGCGTCATCAAACCAATTTGTTGCTTTTACTTCTTCATATGCTTGTTCTCTTGTTAAGCCTGTCTTATTGACAATTCTAATTTCTCTATGGTTTAAATAATTGTCAATATGAGCCATTCTTGAATCTCTATTCCAATAAACAAATAGCTCAATAAGAGTTGTATTTTTAATAAAGTCTGAAACAACTTTAGTTATCTTCCAATAATTTGCTGTCTTACCTTTGTAATCATAATCCTTTTGTAATGCCATTTTTAACCTCCCATAATTTAATTAAAGTGCTTCTCCTAATTTGTCCGCGATATATTCTAATCTTACTGCAATAATATATGGCTCTGCTGTGGGATTGTTGCCATCCACTAAATCAACTCTCGCCCCATTGAACGCGACTAAGTCGTCTGCTGCCAGAGAAGCCCCAGAAATTGTGGATTCTGTTTTGACGATTGTATTTGCTGTGGCAGGAATATTCACATCTCCAAAATCCAGAGTCCCAGAAGAACCCCCACTTATCAATTCCCCAACTGCTACAGCTCTCCAATCTGCCGACCATCTCACCTCTCCTGAATTATCTGCGTATGCTTCATCAATAGCCCAATAAATCTCTACTGTTATGTCCGTTCCAGTAGCCCAATCGTCAGGCATTTCAAAAGATGTGTGCATATCATCATCAATAGTAAATTCATAAGTTGGAAATATATCATGTAATGCTTTAGTTGGTCCAGACGCTCCGGGATTAAAGTCTGTAAGGAGGAGACTAAATTCTTTGTTTACCCTCGCCGTTCCATGCAAATTTATCTCTCCATCTGCTTTTATTTCTGTGTAATTTGTTGCGTCACCAATATCAGTTGGCATATTAATATTAAACCCCAAAATATTTGTATCTTCCCTATCTAAAATAAATTTATCTGTTGTATCATCAACTTGCCAAGAAATATATTTTCTCGTTCCTGCTCCTGTAATCCAACCATATTGCTTAATTAAAGCATTTGCACCATTACCAGATAAATTAAAAAAATGAACATCTCCCCCCCCTGTTCTCTTAAATGTCATTGCTCCAGAACCTTCATTAATAAATTCTAACTTCTTCCCATACGATGCCTTAAAAACTGTATCCGCAGTTGAATCAAAAACAGCTGCACGATATTGGTTAATATACATCCTAAAGCTATCATCTCCCTCTGCTGCTTTTCTATAGATATATAATGAGTTACCATCTGTAGAACCATCTGCAACATCAGTATCTCCAAATAAAAGAACATCCCCTTGAATATCAGGCATTATTTTTAAATCTCCCAATGAATTATAAATTTCCGCAGTATTTATATTACCTGTAGTAGATAAATCTGCAGAATCTAAATTAAGTTCAGTATAACCTGATAGTTTAAATTTATGGGCATTAGAGGCCGTCCATACTAAATCTGTAGAATCAAAATTAAAATATCCATCACCACCATTTTCACCATATTTATATTTTACGGTATCATATCTTGGGATTAAATCTACATAATTAGTTATACCGGTTGAGGCAATAAGTTGTTTTAAAGAATTATTTATTCTTAAACTAAAATATTCACTTCCATTAAGTGTTGCTGCACCAACATCATTAACATAAAAATTTAATGTTTCAGCAGACATATCATCAAACCCATAAATAATTAAACCATCTGTATCTCCAGTTTGTTTAAGTGTTAAAGTACCAGTAATTTCTGCGTTACCACCAGTATCAACACTAAAAACAGCGTCGCCAGTAGAAGGGTTAGCAACATAAAACTTCTGTTCACCAGCTAAGTAATAACCTGGTCTAACTCTTACATCTCCATAATCTGCTTTGAAGTCAATTAAACCACTTTCAGCGGTATAAAGCATATCCTTTGTTGTTCTTATAACTCCTCGCCCATACTGGTCTACTTCTGCGGTGAAATAATCTGTGTTTCTGTCATCATAACCATATATAAAAAATCCTTTACTATCTGCTCCCTGATACCCTCTGAAAACAGCATTTGCGTCACCTGTTGCATCTATTCTATCTCCAAATCTTACAACACCATCATTAGTATAAATTGCATAAGGATTTGTTGCACTAATGTTCCCTACATAAACCCCATAACCATTTGTTAATGCTGTTTGATTATCTATTTTGACACCATAAATATTGTTTATATCTCCTGTTATATCTGCTGTGTTAATCGAATTAAACTCAAATCCAATCATATTATTTATATCTCCTGCAAAGGCACTTCCGAGATTGTTATAAGTTCCATAACTTACCCACTTATCAACATCAGCGTTAGTCGTCCACCTTCCTGAAATAAAAGCTTTTACAATTTCAATAGCAGATATTTCTGTCACTCCATCGCTATCTGGGTCTGCCCTAACATTAAACCAACCTGCTTGAACTGTATGGTCTCCTGTTATATTAGAAACTATATCTGTTCCTATTTGCATACTTCTATAATCTTGGTCTGAGGAAACCTCCCCATCTGTTTGTATTGCTTGTTGGTTTGTTTGAAGTCCTGTTGAAGCTTCTGAAACTAAAATTGTCCCTCCAAACTCAAAATCCCCATCTCCGACTTGGTTAATAAATTGTGTACCAAAACCATTATACTTAATTAAAACCTCCCCATCTTCTCCTAATTCTAAGCCGTAAGTATCGCTGTCGATTCTAATATCATTTTGAGTTGTAACCGCACCAGTAATATTAACAGCGTTTTGAAAATTGACAGTTGCTTGAAAATAATGTTGCCACGATGCGGAATTTAAAGAATGTAAAACTCCTCCTCCCAGGGGTGGATTTTTACTAATTGTATAAATTATGTCTGTAGGTAAAAGGGGGTCTTGCCCTAAATCAAAAACCAAAGGATTTGTTCGACTTTCCATTTCAGAGGTTATAATTTTGGATGTTGTTACATTACCTGAGGTTGTAAAATTATAACTTCCAATATTTATATCAGAGTTTGCATTACTCCCATCTAATTTTAAATAGTTATCATCTCCATTGATTCCAACTAAAGTCCAATTTGTTCCATTCCAAGCTATTTCATCATACTGCTCGAATGATTGACCTGTATTTGTTTTTGTTACGTCGTTGTCAGTTACGTTTGTTCCAATAGTGTAAAACCAACCATTTTTTACCGCGGCACTTGTTGGAAAATCAGAAGAGGTATTTATCTCCCCTTGAAACTGAAGCGGATTAACTAGGTCTAATTGGATAATTCCATTTGCATCTACCTTAAGTGGAACGTAGGCTCCGCCACTTGTCTGGCCATAAGCCAGGACATTCTTAGCACCAGCATCATCATTGTGCTCAATGTTAATTAGGTCAGCACCCGGTTTTTTGTTTTCTAAACTCATGAATAATTTGTGACGACAGTTCCGTCGGATTCTAATTTAATTGGGATGGCTATACCAGAACTCAAACCATGTAAGACAATTTTTTTACATCCAGAACTATCCTCGTGCTCTATATTCTCTATGTCTGCTCCTGGCTTTTTGTTGTCTAGTGCCATATTTCATCATCGATGTTTAAGATAGTTTTCAATTCCTTTTAGGATTGGTATGATTGATAACCATAATTGATTGTCTTGCCAGACGCTAAGTCCGCCAGCAATCAAAACAGCTATTAAAGTCAAAAAGACTTTCCTATACCATATCCTCCAGTTCATTTTTGCCATTATGTACATAGATATGTGAAAAATATTCCAGCAAGTGCTAAAGTCATAGTTAAGCAAGTGGTGGCTATCCAACGGTTTAATTTTACCTTACCATTAGTTTGTCTTTGATGAATTAATAAATCAAGATGAGCTTCATCATTCTTTTTTTCTAATGCCTCAATTTTTTCATAGATATCCTTATTTGTTATTTTTATAAATGTTGAATCAGCTGCCATTTAACTATTCTACAAAAAATGTATTCAACATCTTTAAAATTTTATTTGTTCCATTTCCACCAGTTCCACCATTAGCACCCGTACCGTTACCTGCCCCGCCACTTCCACCAGAAGTACTTATTGTTGGACCATTATTAGTTAATGTATCTCCATAAAGTAAAATGAGGTCACCAGAACCTCCACCACCGCCACCACCATGATTGGTGTCAGTTCCTGCACCGCCATCTGCTCCATCAAGAGTTATAGTGGCTGATGCGTCTAAGGTTAAATTACCTCCAACAATCATTATTAAAGTACACCCACCGGCTGCACCATTTCCATCAGTACTAGTACCATTTCCATTACCCCCTGCCGCACCATTGTTAGAAGCAGAAGCTCCGCCGCCGCCGCCACAACCTGCGCCCGCAGAATCTTGACTTCCATGTCCTCCCCCAGTACCGTTAGTAAAAAATGTTATTTGATTTGATATATTCAAATTTGAAATGAGCATCTTATGGCCGCCACTTCCACCATTTGTAGCCCAGGGGTGGTTACCTGCCCCGCCGAGAACATAAATTTGAGTATTCCCGACATCAACAGAATCTGCTCCGTAACCTTCAGTAGCTGCAGCACCTTTTCCAGTTAAATCTATCGTTCCTGAAATAGTTGCATCTCCTTGAACAAGAATAATCATTGGACTTTTAGATGTAGAAGAAGCGGAAATTGTAGCTGAAGCCCCCAAATTAAAAGAAGTATATTGATAAATTGTTCCTTGTGTAAGATTGGTAGTTCCAGAAGTTTCGTTAAAAGCTCCATCAGAACCATCACCACTCCCATATTTAAGGATATTTACATCTGTATCATATAAAACATCTCCATCACTTTTAGGGAATATTCCTTCTCCAGCCATTATTCAACTACCTCCAATCTCTGTTCGAATTGTACCTCGATACTTGATGTTTTGGCTATCGCCGCGAAAAGATTATGGGTGAAAAGCGTACCTGTGGTTGCGGCAGTATTATTCACCAAACCCATCTCGACTATAGTGTTTCCGGTCCCATCTAAACTAGACATAACCATTTCATAAGTCACAAGAAAGGGGGCCGTTGTATCAGACGTTGTATCTCTAAAAATTTCTGCAGTTAGTGCAGTATCAGACGAAGTTACTGCTGTATTTCCAGTTCCAACCGCAATCGCCACAGGAGCAGTAGCAGAATCTCCTGCTAACCAATTTCTAATCTCATTTCGACCGTCCAGAGTAAAAACCATATTATTATATCTTTTTTTCTTTTATATCATTTACTTTTATTTTATGTAAATTAATAAGAGATTTCAATACTGCTAATATTAGCAGAACTTGTTGCAGCAGCCCTCCATTTTAATTCGCTACTAAAAAAACCTAAAACCTGAAATACAAAATCACTGTCTGTATCTACACTCCATGAGCTTCCCGAATCATTTGATGAAATCCTGGAACCACCAGTATAGGATGGACTACCACTAATCTCCCCCTTCAAAAATACTTTATTGTCTCCGTCAATATTTGTTCCATAGATTACTAAAGCATATTGTGTTGATGAATTTAAGGTGACTGAATCCATAGTAAATTCAACTAGTTGTCCCGAAGAAGATGTTGTAAGAGAATCGCCATCTATAGTTCCAGAAGATAAAATACTCCCAGCAGGTTTATTGTTACCATCTACGGCATACAGTTCACAATTGATTATTCCTGGGCTCCCCCGCCTATATAATTTGAATTTAACACTTGATAAATCAACGTCTTTGTTAATTCCAGTATTTCCTATGGTGAATGTTTGGCCCTCTCTTCCGGTAGTAGTATTATCCGTTATTGCACCATCTTCGCCAGAAAAACTTTCGAGAGTTATTTCTGAAGAACTAAACGTATGAAGTTCTCCACTAGTAACATTTTCCCAACTAGAGCCACCATTATTACTCATTTGATAATTAATGCTTCCACTATCTAGGGAGGTTAATTTAGCCGAATTTATTGATTCATTGTTTTTATAGACCACGAGGCTAGTCGCAGTAAGATTACCTCCTGTGAAATTAATAGTTCCGGTAGTTCCCCAAGCAGCATTGGTGTTCGTCGTATCCTTAAAGAAGGTATCATAAAGATTATCAACATAAGTTCTGTTTGGGTGAATCACCCTAGAATAAGTCGTAGAACTAACTGTTCTTCCTAATTTTGATGTTCCGAGAATCCCTGCGGACGGATGACTTAAAACAAAAGTATTTGTAGTATCAAGCACAATTTCTTGAATCCTAACACCCCTATCTTTAATAGAAAATTCGTCAGTAAATAGTTTGATGTAATAAGCAGCATCGGATGAACCAAACTGGGTTTTGATTCTATCTTGCTCGTTCATATCTTTCCCAATCTTCTTACCAAGTTCTTTTACTCCCATTAAATATCCTCTGTGAAACTAAGAGTTGTCCACCAGCCAGTTTTATCAAAGTTATGTTCAATTTCCATTAATCTTAATTCTTGCCTGTTATTTGTCGTCCAGCCAGCGGCAGGCATAGACACCTCATATTTATCTCCTGGAACATAAGCAGTAGTCCCTTGAAGGTTGATTGTTAATTTATTTACTCCTCCAGATGCTTGATTCATTTTTGTGTCTGCACGCAGTCTAGCCTCTGCCTGACAACCAGCCCTAAAGTCGTCATTTGAACCAGTATCCTGTCCATTTTTGTATCTTTCTGTTGAGATTTCATTCCAGATTTCGTACTTATATCGGCTTCCATGCTTTCCAATTGAGGTTTCATTTATTTTATAAGTATGAATTGTGGCGCCCTCTGGTTTGCCTCCCTCTATTGAACTTATGTCTTTCCCACAATTGATGATATAAAAATTTACTGTTTCATCATTATTTTTATCTCTAGTGGTAGTTATTATTTGATTTCCATAATCAATAGAACCTGTAATGGTCTGGGGTCTTGGTTTCCAGACCAGGGTGTTTCCAGTATCAAGATAGTAAATATAGCTTCCATCTTCAGTGTATTCATCAGAACTAAGTAACTCTAAGTGTTCAACCAAGGGCTTATATTGAGTGAAATATTCTATATCTGGAAATTCTGTAGAACCGTCAGATTTAAGTGAGGGATTACTTCCGTTCCATGTTACTTGTCTGCCAGATGGCTCGATGTCTTGGCTTTGACCCAATAAGTTTTGGATAATCTCATCACACTTCGGATTGGTCGGGGCATCTGAATCTCCAATTGCTTGGAAGGTAAGCATAACTTCAAAGATGTTTGCTCCCTTGATTGTTTGTTTGTTATTTTTTTCTTCAGACTTATTTCCTACATTTTGGACTAAGCCATCCATAACAAGTGTCTCGGCTTCGCCAACGTAATACAAATAAATTTTAATTCTATCATTTAAATCAAAATCATATTCATTATTCTTATCAATGAAAGTTAATTGGAATGTATCTTTGATTGCCTCTATCCCATTGTTAGTTCTAAGTGCCAATACGTTAATGTCTTGCGGTGAACCGCCGACAGGAGTCCATTCAACTCGGTACTTAGGAATCTTCATAATGTCTCCACTAAATTTATACTGACAATATACTTCTCAGAATTCTTATACTTAGCCATTCTAGGAAGAGAAAAACTCTTCAATAAAACCTTAGCACCAGAAGAACAAAGTCTATCATCGAATAAGTATAAACTACTCGAGGTGTTGGTAGCGAAGTCCTTGAGAAGAGAAAGGGTCATTCTTGTGCTTCCAGTTCCATCTTGGTCTAATACACCTTGGATTTTGTAAGTTGGATTAATCCATCCCATCCATTGGAATTCTGTTTGTGCATTTCCTGTTGCACTATCTGCATCTGCATTGAATAGCCCTGGAACTGGATTCTCTTCAATCATGTTGTTATGACTATACAGAACTTCACTTGCTCCGATGTCAATAGCAGAACTTGTTACACTAGAATTTGAAAGTCTTGCATCACTCATCTTATACCTCCACTTTGTCTATTTATTTCGTCTTGAAGTTGTTCTAAGATTTGTTCTGGGTCTTCAGAACTTATATTTACAGTTTCTATAGAGATGTTTGTTCCTTCCTTAGCTTCTGGAGAAAATAATTCACTTATGGTTGGGGTTTCTCTTATTAACTCTGTGGAACGCCCAACAATTCTTTCTTGAGCTGCAGCTCCACCCAAATCAAATCCACCACCCACCAACAAAGGAATTTCTGAAATATTGGCTCCAAGTTTATTCAGCCCCCTAATAGCCATATTGATTCCCTTAATAAAAAAGTTAATAAAACTTACAAATCCACTAACAATCCCATTGATTCCTTTATCAAATCCAATAATCATCAAATCCACCAAATTTAGGAAAGTTGTACTAAATAATCTTGAACCAAACATGATTAATCTAATAACTCCGAAGAAAGCCTTTCCAACTATCCCACTGTTCAACTGCATATTCCTAGCCCATTCATCCGTAGCCTTTGCAAAGTCTTTAGAGAATAATCCCACAACAAAAGCACCAAACAAGGCAAGTATCCCAGCTATAGCTGCCACCTTGGCTATCACCAAAACAAGACCTCCAATAAATGAAATTGTTGCTGTTGTTGCGGCCAAAATTCCTGTAGTAACCCCCCCAAAAGCGATAGTTAATGCACCAACACCCAAGGCCACCTGTCCAACTACAAAAGCAATAGTACCAAGTGCTAAACCAAAAATGACTATTCCTGCAGAAAGTTTTGGGAATCTCCCAATTAACTCTGCAACATAATCCAGAAATTTAATTATCCAAGGATTAGCTTCGACGAATTCAGCTATAGCATTTCCCATAGTAAACTTAAGAAATTCAAATCCAGCACCCAATCTTGTAACGGCTTTTCCAGCATCAGTTTGTCCTTCAGTTAATTTATTAAAGAATTTTGTTGTAGAAAATGTCATTCCTTTGAATAATCTCTGGAGTGCCATACCCATAAACATAATCCCTAAGAATTCCATCTTAAATCTTTTTGTTTGTATCTGAGCATTTCTGGCCGCCTTACCATAAGACATAGTTTGGCCAGTTAGTCTATCCATAACCATTCCATTTTTCATAATTTGCAAATTATTTTCCTTAGCAAATTTATTAAACTTTTTCATAGAAACCCCCGCCTCCCCTAAGGCCCCCTCCATTGTTTTAAATCTAGCAGCCGTTTTCTGTAGATTCTTACTTGCCTCGTCTACTACTTTCAAATTAATGATAATGTCTGAACTTGCTATCTTCTCACCCCCCCAGCCTTAGCCTTTTTGATTTGTTTATTTTCTTCTTCAAGATTTTTTAAAATTGAAATTAACATTGGAACTGGAATTTTATGGATTTCAGAAAATGGTTGATTATATTTTTTCATAAGCAGACAGAAAATTCCGCCGACTATATTTGAGTTTGGCTTGCGATTTAACTGCTGTTGAATACCTAGTGGTCTCATTGTTGTTGGTCAAGTCCGTTTACTTTTACAATTGCTTTTGTTATTTCGTTGAAATGTTCAAAACCGATTGCACTGATTTCTTCGTCAGTTGCGTCTGGGACTGCGTCCTTTAGGGTTCTTTTGACTAATTCTTTCATAGCACCAGCCTTCTTGGCTTCGTCTGCTAAATCCATAATTAAATCAATATCTTCTACAGTTCGTGGTTTGATTTCAAGTTCTACATCTGCAATAGTGAAAGTCTGCGACTTACCTACAAGATTTGATAATCTACTCATCTTAAAATGTTTTTAACTCCTTTTGTTTAGTTGGTTTCTTGAGGTCTTCGACCTCTTGAATTAAAGAAGATATAAGTGGAACTAAGTTTTCATACATTTGTTTTGTTTTCATAAGTTGAAAAATAGCAACGGGGTAGGAGTTTCCACACTCCTCCTCGGCATAGGACTTAAAGTCCTTCAATAAATAAATTGGAATCCCAGATACAGTAAAGGTCGTCTTTCTTTGTTCTGTGATTTTTTCTACTTCCAAACTAAACCTCAAAATTTATTAGTAGATGTATATGCACTTGCTGCGCTTAATGCGTTAGTAGTGTCACAAACTTCCTTCTTGAAATTTATTTCTCCATCGTCGTCTTCAAACGCAGTCTTGAATGTCATAGTCGCAGTCAAATGTTCTCCTGCCTCCATAGACTTTTCTAAACTAGTCATATTACAACCAACATACATTTCTCTGTATGCTTCTGATGCAGTGTTAATTGCCTGTGTAGCTGACGTGACTCCAGTCTGGTCAGTCCACAAAACAGTAACTCTGTAATCGGAAATAGTACTTGATGTGATTGAATTTGCAGTGTTGCTTACGCCGTGGAATACCCAATCAAAGTCTTGTAGACTTGTAGGGATACCATCAAAGCCAATCTCAAAATCTTCTCGTGTGGTTTGTCTCTTAATCTTTCCGCCGAAAGTTTCCATACTCTCAACATCAAATCCACCACCAGAAATATTCATAGAATTAGTCTTTGCTTTAAGCTGGACTTCAGAACCTCCAGCTACACTAACACTTACAAATGCCTTGTCATACCAAGCCTTATTATTTGCTATTGCCATTTATGTCCTCCATATTTTCTTCTCTTATACGTCTGCAACTAGACGCTCAATTCTAGCCCTCAATTTATCATTTAGGTCTCGCCTCATCTTACGATTAGTCTTTTTCATAAAACCTATATTTAGTGAGGGATTACGAGGTTTGAATGGGATTCTTTGTCCGCCAGGACCGCGCATAGTCATGGCTCCAAAATTTCCTTCATCAAATGCTACATTAAGAGGAAATCCATCATTGGTCGGTTCAGATGCCACAACCCACACATTATGGCTTTCTGGAAATGCTATAATCTTACTTTGAAGCTCTCCAGTAAAAACGGGGGCTCTACTACGCGCGAAAGATAAACCATCTGTACCAACTTCCCTTAAGGTAGTTCTAATTTCACCGGCTATTTTCTGTCTACTTTTTCCTAACTTATTCATTAAATTTTCTAAACCAATAACCTTAATTTGTAATAATCCTTGACCCATTATATCCTTGACCTCATAATGAATCCGAGAGCACGATTATGAATTTTTCTTCCATTTTCGTCCATATTCCAATTGAATTCTGAAGAAGCAATTTCTCTTGCCTTGAATTCTGTTAATTTAGTTTCGTCTTTAAAATTTGCATGAATCAAATCACAGATAGTATCAATTTCTGTTGCTTGGTCAGAATATACTGTTAAAAGAACACTAAATTCTTTTTGTGAAGTTTCTACATCAAAGGTTTTGTCTGACTCAGACAAATTACTCTGAATCACAATAAAAGGATAACCATTGAATTGTTTGTCATTTACTCTAGGCATAGAGGCATGAATCCAATTTACCTTGAATCTCTTACGTGGGTCTAAGTTCGATATTCCATCTAAGAAAGTCTTAACTATATTGAAACTTTCGCTAAACACATTCGACTTCGTCAGATTTGCCATAACTTCGTTATATCCTCTCAATATTTTGAGATTTCAAAAGACTCGTCAATTCTTTAATTCTATTGTCTATCTCGTCGAGACGGACAGGACTAAAGTTATCTTGTCCCTTGAATATTGCTTTGTAAATTGCAGAGTTCACCATTGTCCGCAAGGTAATGAGGGTTGCTAGTTCTTGAGCCATGTAATATCCTCCCTCAGTGGTTGTGTAACCATAGGTATAAGTCACTTTTATTCTGTCTCTTCCAGAATAAGGAATGTTTGAAATGAATTGGAATCTTCCAGCTTTCAAATCATTGTCATTAGAAATGAAATCATTGCCCAATCCTTGTGTTGATGTTGAATACGCTGGAGTATCTGTTAGAATACTCGCAGTGTTTATTTGCATAGCAGAAAAAGTTATAACTGGATAATTCTGTGTGAAATATTCTTTTTCTCCAGAGTTTACGTCAATATATTCTGTTGTGGATGTGGTTCCAAAGGTTCTTCCTGTAGTTGTTTCCATTTGGCCTTCGGCTGAATTAATCAATCCTTGAATCTTAGAATCTTCAATATCCGCATACCAATAGTCTGCAGTAATTGCATTTCCACTCCCCCCGGTCAGCCCAGTAACTTCACCCTTATCTAAATCTATTGTGCCCTCAGAAGTTAAAACTCCAGAAGTATAAATTTTAGTAGAACCCGAAACTAATTTATCGTGAGAGAATTGAAATGTAGTGGTGGTTCCACCATCAGAAGTCCCTAACGCGGCTCCCGTTACTTTCGTGAAAGCGTCCGTTCCTAATTGCTTCCACACGTCTAGAGGGTTAATGTATGTTCCCATAGTTACCCCAATGTAATTTATAATGACAATCCTTGCAAATAGCTAACTTGTGTGTTTCACTAAGAGTGCACCCTTTTCTGTTCTGGGGCTTGCAAAATCCTACTTCGTAAGTTTGTTCTCCCATTATGTATGTTCCCATCTTCGACGGTGTTTCCTCTATAAAAAAGGAAATTCCTATAAAAAAAGAAATATAGGAAAATAAAAATTAATCTGTGATACCTCTAATCAAACAGTAGCTGTCTGCATACTTAATTGCAAACGCCGCACGCATAGTCGTCTGATACTTGTAGTAGTCAGATTCGATGTCATAATCTTGTTTCCAAATAAAACCTCTCCTCTGGCCAAGAATACCAAACATCTTACTAACACCAACAAGCGCATCTGAACAAGCACCACTCAAAGCAGCAGTAGTACCGTACGTCAAGTTCACCGGGACTTGAGTAGAACTTCTCACCTTTGTACCATAGATGGTGTACATTACACCTTCTCTAAGGAGTGGACTTCCAAATGTTTCTTGGTTCAACATTGGTCTAGCATTACCATCAGTTAATTGAATCAAACTTCCAACAGTTCGAGGATTCCAATAGGAAACATCTGGCTGGTTATGTTTGTCTTTCAAAACTTCAGTAATAGCCTTACTAATGTAGCTTAGCGCGATAGCACCACCAGTAATTGTGGACGCTGTTCCATCTGCAGCAGTAGCGTTAATATTACCATTTCCATCTACAGCATTAGAATAAGAACCAGTATACCTTAAACCTTCAAAGTTACCCCCAGTACCATTGTAAATCTCGTTATCAAGAGCAAGAGATACATCAGTACCCATTTGTTCTACCAAATGGTTAGCAATATCTACGTTATTGTCTTCCAATAATTCGGACGACACATACGATAGAGCTGCAAGTTTCTTTGCGGTTAAAGTAATTTGTCCATAACTAGGTCGAGCTTCTGTGATAGAGTTTGTCTCAGCAACCCAGTATGCAGTGGTTCCGTCTGTAACTTTTGGGATATATCTAACATCTGTTCCCATCTGACGAACATCCATATCCTGAACGGCTACAGCATTCTTATTCACAAAGGCAAGTAATCTATTAGAATACTCCTTTGGAACAGTGTATCCACCAGCAGCATCTGTACCTTCAACTAAGGCTTTTCTAATATCTGCCATCACCAATTTCCGAATAATGGTCTACCTAAACTATCTTTCTGCATACAGGCCAATTCACCAAGAGACATTCCGTCTAACTTCTTTTTCAAAGCGACTTCTGGGTCTTCTTCTTCCTTAGCGACAAGTCCTCGCTTAGTAGCAAGTTCCTTAGCTAATTTGTCAATAGCCTTTGCAAGAACAACTTCTACAGATTTCTCTGCTTCCTCAGTTGTCTCTTCGGCAGAAGCCTCTTCTTCCACTGTCTCTTCAACAGAGGATTCATTGGCTTCCTCAGCTTTAGGTTCATCAGTAGTTTCAACTTCCGCAACTTCTGTGGGTGTCTCAACAACTTCTTCTTCCATTACTTCATTCTCCAAATTTAGTTCATCTTTGTAAACACCCGTTCCAGGCACATCCGCCAGGGTTAGGGCTTTTACTAAAGAAAATGAGGCATCATCTAATGATAGATGGGCATCAGGATATGAGCCAATCCCAACTACACTAGTTTCAAATAAGTTTACCTTTCCAAATATCTTTTTTCTTTTTGCCATTATTCTTCTTCTCCCACGATTGCTTGCGCGGCTCCGCCAATAGAAAATGCTAAAGGAACTCCTTCTTGTACGTACTTCCAAAATAATTCTGAATCTGGATGAGCATTATTTAATCTAACAACAGCTTTTAGTTTTTCATCTTCCTGATGAGCATCTATCCAGACACCCATAATTCCTTTCCAACTATAAAGCGGCTGACCTTCAGTCTGCCCATGGTCCGCAAAAAAAGGAATCTTCCCAGATTTAAACTGAGAAACCATATCATCAATGGCTAATTGGCTCATCATCTCTCCATCCCTATCTTCCTTTAATCCAGATACTGTAGCTTCAACAAATCTCTTTTTTGATTTGCCGTCAGCAGAAATAGCCTTGTCCACTTCTACTTCTTGTTCCCAGCAATTAGAAATCAATGATTTGAATGTGAAACTTTTTTTCTGGGTTTTATTATATTGTGCCCTGGCTATCGCCCAAATTTCTGATTCAGTATAAGTTTTTCCAGTTTTTGGATTCTCCTTTCCCCTAAGTTTTTCTTTTATAGAGGCATGAATTTCATCTAGTTTCTCTGGCATCTTGAAAACATAATAGAAAAATTCTTTAAATCATTTACTTTTTATTTATGTAAAATTATATTCTAACTTTTGTAGCATTTACTAGTGTTTCTGGATTAAATTCACCGCTTTTTGGGACTCTAGTTTTGTATTTCCATTGACCATCATCGAACATTAAAACGTAACCTTCTTCAGTTACATAGTAAAGAAGTTTGGCCTGAAGGAAAGAACCAAGACCCACCTTGCTTTCAACAATAACAACAAATCTATCGTAATCTACTTCAAGAGCATCAAAGGATTTCAATTTATTGTCCCCGCCGTCTTCTACAGGTTTTTCTTCTATTCCAGCCTCACGTTTTTTATCTTGTTCCATATTAATTCCTTTGTCGCTTCCGATAGATTTAGGCATTGTTCCCTTAGGAATTTCTGGGTGCATTCCAATCTTCTCTCTTGCTTCTTCAAGTGTTATTGCTCCAATCTCTGACAATATTCTAATTACCTCTGCCTCTCTTATTTCGTCAATCTTATAGGCCCTATTGAATTTCATAGCAACTTTAAATCCAGACCACAATTCCCTATTAAGTGATTGTTCGAGAGATTTTTGCATAAAAGAAATCTTTTTGTAATATCCTGCTTCTATTTTTCCCAATTCAGCTCCACCACCCTTGCTATCTGTTATGAAGTTTATTCTGTGTGCTGGAACACCAAATGCCATTAGAACAATCTGAGTAAAGTGTTGAATTAATTTAGCAAATTCCATATCTTTATTGAATTTGTTTAATTGTTCAAAATCTACATTTCCAGTTAAAACCATACTCCGGTATTTGTCTGCCTGTTTCTTTAACTCTTTAAGTTCCTTCTTTATTAACTTATAATTTCTATCGTTCGGACTTGAATCTGGCATCTTGAAAACAAAGTATGGGATACCATCATTCTCGAAATATTTTCCTGCAAATTCTTTAGCAAAGATTAAAGTAGCAATATCTGAAAGAAGGGGTTCAAGGGGTGTAAATCCATATGGCTGCCCTCCAATATTATTTAGTGTTAAATGAATCACATCCTTAGCTTTGTATACTCTCTCACTAGTTCCAACTTTCTGCTGATAAGAACTAACCTTACCCGTATCATCATAATTTAGTGTAATTGTTGAAGATTTTAAAAGTTGAAGGTCTGTTGGCCTATCCTCTATTTTTTGGTCTACTAATTGGAAAACATCTTTCTTGAATTTTTTAATATTTAGCGATTTGGCAATTGTCTTAGACATAACTCCTATAATGCTTTTTAGTTCGTCTGAATCTACAGATAATTTTAAGATGTAAGCATTTCCAGTTATTAAAATATCCCAGATTGCGTCAGTTAGGACCTTAAAAAATTTAGCTTTTAATTCAAACAATTCAGCATCTTTAATCAATTTACTTCCACTAGTTCTTCCATTTGTCACTAGTTTCCAACCGTCTGCCATAATGTCTTCGACGATTGCAGTAACACAAGCTGCAGCCTCTGGAGACTTCTTAATAGTATCATAAAGAATCTTTATGTTAGTATTATTCTCTCCAGTAAATAAAGTCTTAGAAATCCCCCAATTTTCTGCATGAGGGACCCAAGAATCATCCAAACCCCTAACTGATGTAGATTTGTTCACTTTTTCACTCTTTTTAGTCATTATTGCACTAAATTAAAAAGTTTTAAATACTTATGTTTCATTTTATGTAAAATGGTTAAGATAGGAAAATACAATTATCCTTATGATGTAATGGAAACTGTAAAGATAAATAAGTCTATCAGAGATGAAACAAAGAAATTTTGTAAAGAGAATAAAATAAACAAGAGTGTATTAGTTGAAGAATTCTACAAGACAATCCTACTTAGAAATCGTGATGGTTCTATTGATGCAACTAGTGGATATGTCACCCTTAACTTGTTCAGACCACCAATTAAGAAATCAGGCAATTCCTCTGAATGAAATTGTTCCATATTCATTTTGTGTTGCTTTGTTGGCTAGCGCCAATGACATAACACAATCATCATTCTTACCAGAAAAGAATTTAGGTCTAGTTGATTGTCCATCACGCATATCAACTTTCAATCCAACCTCATTCAATTCTCTAACAAGATGCTGAGTAAAATTATAAGCCTCTGTTTCTTTCTTATTTGGAATAGTAAGATTCATCTTTTCAAATTCTTGTCTCAAGTCTAATAACATTTTCATTTTATCATCGTAAGTAATCTTTACAGGGGTTAGATTTCCATAATCCTTTGATAAATCTATTGCTTGTTTCTCTCCCAAACCAGTGGCATCTATGAATGTCTTTACTGGCTTGAAGTCTTCATATAATCGTGCTAGAATTCTTTTTTGTTCTTGAAAATTTGCCCTGAATCGAATTCCTTTTACTAACTTCTTACCGTCGCTATTGGAAGACAAAACTGTCATAACAGTATAATCTCCCTTAGGAGAAAGAGCAACATCATAACCAATATAATATTTGTGTTCTTGTTTTCCGTATGGAAGAAAATCTTCATTAACTAAAGCTTTTGAAACTAATTCATAAGGATACAATGAATTAGCAGAACTCATCGGTAAAAGAAGATATTCCTGGGCATATGCTAATTCTCCCATTTCTTTTCTTACCTTAACAAGACTTTTTTGTGTTTCTGTATCGTATTGGAGGGTTGTATATCTCTGATGCCAAAGAGCCTTTCCATCAATCTCTGAAGGATACTCTCTACAAACATATTCGTCATTTTCTTTTAGTTCTGTCAATAAGTCTGCAGCAGATTTTGGAGTCCCAATTGCTGTAAGGCTTCCTTTCTTAAGTTGAATAGTCCCCAAAACAGAAGTATAGAAGATAGACTTATCTTCATACTCTCCAATTTCATCACACAAAACATCATCTGGATGCCACATACGAACTGATTCATTATAAGGTTTACAATAAAATGTTGATTTGTTGGCTAGTTCTAATTCAGTAGCTTTCCAGGTGGCCTCCCTACTTTCTGGGATAAATTGGCTAAGCAATTCATTGTCTTGTAAGAATCCTTTTATAATCTTCAAAACACCCTTTGCCTGAGTTTCGGTCTTAGAAATAATCAGCGTTTCTTTTGGTCCTTGAAAGATTGATTTCCATAAATAATATCCTGACAAAAAATAAGTCTTTCCAGAACCCCTAAAAGCAATAATACATAGTCTTTTATTTTTCTCTAATAATTCTAACCATTCACGATGATAATCTGCTACTTGAAATCCTAATACGTGTTCAGCAAAGTAAGTGTAATCAATATAACATTTAGCCAAGAAATACTCGAGCTCATTCTCCTTGTAACCGCTTTTCTTTAGAATCTGTTGGATAGTTCTCATTATTCATTTTCTTCTAGTAATTTAATCCATTTATTTGCTATATTGTCCCAGTCATAACCAAGTGAGAATTCCCTAGCCTGTTTGGATTTTTCTTTTAGTTTACCTTCTTTCCAAGTAACATATTGTTCCTCTAACAATCTAGCAATCTCCTTATCGTCAGGTACGCAATTTTCTATCCCATTTGCACCTATCTCAGTTACGAGTCTTTCATATTTATCCTTCAATACAGGAATCTTTATTCCATGTTCAGCAGTTAATTCATCACAAGAAGAAGTGTGTGTCATCATAAGTGGAACTCCAGAAGCTTGACATTCAATACCCGGTAGCCCAAATCCTTCCCCGCCAGTAGCGTAACAAAAAACATCCATCAAATTATAAATCTCATTCATAGAATTAGGTTGGATTCTTTGTCTGATTCCAGGATTAAGATTATTCTTAGTGAGCTGTATCTTCTGCATTTTGATAATGTCTGGGTCATGTTCTGCTTCAGCTTTAGCATTAAGTGTATCCATCAACCAACCAAGATGTTGTTTCTGTGGAGCAGAGTCTGTATGTAGCAATAATTTGACATCGTCTTTTCCCTTACTGAATTGGGCAAATCCTTTGATAAGGTGGGCTTGCATTTTACGTCTTTGATTTCTTCCGACAAAACCCACTACAAACTTATCATTTAATTTGTATTGTTTTCTAAGAATATCTCGTTCTGGTAGTGGCTTGAATTCTTTGGTATCAACCCCAAGACTAATCCATTCAACATTTTCTACCCCATGATTCTTCATTGATTCAAAACTCCACTTAGACATCCCAACATTAATATCTGGTATCTCTAAAATTTTATTCCAAACTAAATATTCCCAACTTTCATTATCTACAGGATTATATGCAATCCATTTCCCAGTCCACCCCCCCTTTCTTGCAGCAAATATTGGGTCAATATAACCTCCTTGGATACCAATATCCGCCATGGTAATCAATATGTCTGGCTTTATGTTCATCAGATTGTCATACAGAACATCATTTCCATAATCATCTCCGCCACGAGGAAGCATAGTATATCCTTCGATAGTTTTATGCGGTCTGTCCCAATTCTGCCATCCAACATGAAATAGCTCCCAGTCTGGTCTTTCCTTTCTCCAACGACTAAGTAGATTATCCCATGCTTGGCCATAACCGGTACTAGTTTTTGGATTATCTCCGAAACTAAGAATCTTCATTTATTTCCTCAACCAACATTTTAGCAGTATTTTCCCAAGTATACTTCTCTCTGATTTCTTCAGAATTTTTAATAGCTTTTTCTTTCAAATCTTTATAATTCTCAAATGCGTTTCGCATTTGTTTTTTTAAGCTTTCCAGATTTGGCTTCGCCCACATATTACCTTCACAATAGAATCGCGGGTCTGCTTGTTCTACTCCAGATGAATCAATAAACAGGGTAGAATCATCATTACAAAAATCCATATGTCCTGAGTTATTATCTTTTGTTACAATCACGGGCATTCCGCTTGCCTTAGCATTTAGAATAGTTAATCCAAAGGCTTCTCCTCTTGTGGGTGCAACAAAGACTGAACTCTTTTGATAATATTCTGCTAAATCTTCTTCAGTAGCATAATCTGAATTGAAAACAATGTTCTTGTTTCCACCCTTAGTCAAATAATTTATTCCTGCCATGTAATGTTCTGGTGGTTGTGGGTCCCAGAAAGTTCCAATCTTCAAAACCAACTTAACTGGTTCTTCTGGTTTAAATTCCTCATGAAATGCTTTAATCAATAAGTCTGTTCCCTTTCGGTCATTAGGCATTCCGGTCCAGGAGTTAACTGACAGAAATGTAAAGTCTCCAAGCATTTCTTCTTTTGAGAATTCTTTTGGTTTATACATTTCACTCACCCCATAAGGTATAATCTTGATTGGTCTGCCTACGCCATTCCACTTAAACAAATTCTTTGTAGCTTTACTAGGCACAAATACTTTGGCCATTTGGTTTAGTTGTTGAGTCCAACCATCAGGTAACCTAGTTCCTTCGTGAAGGAAATAAGCGAACGGAGTTCCAAAAGCATCATGAAAATAAGAAGGATAATCAGCAAAGATAGTAATCGTCTCAGCAGTTTTAACATTTATTGGGTCGTTTAATGATTCAAGTCCTTGATTGAATTCCCAAGTGTCTCTCCATAAATCTGTGGTCTGAACCTTTTCTCCAAGCTTAACAAGAGCCTTACATATTTCCCTATTTGCAGTGCTTATTCCTGTTGGGTTAAACACATTTCCTTTAATTACTATTTTTTTATTCATTTGTATCCGGGATAGAAAGCTGGTTTAAATTTTCCTATCCCCCCACCTCCCATTTCAATATCAAGTATCCAAAATCCTTTATGTGCCGGTATCTTCTTTCCACGCATCCATTTGCTTTGTCCGCACAGAGTTCCTGCTTCAAGTGCATGAACATTTCTGTTAAACATATAAAGTGCTTTATGATAATGTCCTTCGGCTAATACTTCTGGTTTTTCTCCCCCAGTTAAACTTTCAATTAATTTTTGTAACTTATAAGAAGTAGCATAAGCAGTACCGTCATTTGGATGAAATATTTTCATAGTTATTCCTTTTTTTAATTCTACATCTGCCTCTTCATCTCCCAAATGTGTATAGTTTTCAACTCTCTGGGCCAGTTCAGAACTAACATTCACACCACCATTATTCTTTTTAGCATACCATAAATCATGGTTGCCATTTATTCCCTTCACATCCAGACCTTTAAGATGTTTTGTGAATATTCTCTCTGCTTCTTTTATTTGTTGAGCAAAACCTATTTGATTTAATTCATAAATATGACCTTCCCTACCAGACATCCCTTCTAATATGTCTCCACAGTGATACACCTTATCTACTCCTTCTTTTCTAAATGTCTTACCTGCATATGCAAATAAGGGTTCATCGAATTCTTTGTGTCCAATGTGTGTGTCTGAGATAATTCCAATCCTTGAGTTTTTACCAACATAATCTCTAAAAGCTTGTTTTCTTTGAGGTTCATTTCCAGTTTCAACTGAAGATAAAATCTTTTCTAATTCTGGAGCACTAAGTCCTCTTTTTTTTACTACCTTAATTATCTCTTTTGAATTCATCATACTTTATTAAAATTTTCCTCCCGTCTGTTTTTTTACTTGCAATTAAAATTTTACTAAAAATGTTGTTTTCTAATAACCACTTGCATTTTGCGCGTTCTTCTTTATCAAGATAGCCGTTTGTTTTGCATTCTACTCCAATTATTTCATAGAGGTCTAATGCAACTTGATTCCTAAACGCAATAAAGTCTGGAAATCCAGTTCCAATCGCCATTGGTATTCCTTTACCTCTGAATTTATGTTTAGCTGGAATTAATTTTCTATCTTCTCTTTCTTCAGGAGGAAGATTTATGTTGCTATCTGGATAGTCAGAAAAATTATTCATCCACTTTGACACGACCCACCCCCCACTTTCTAAATCTTTTCTAACACGTCTCTCAAAATCTGCTCCAGATTTTCTGGACTTCTTTCCCCTTGCTACATTCTTTGGGTCTTTCATATAAAGTTAATTCCTTTTGGTTTATTTAAATATTTGTCAAGGGAGATGTTTACCTGGTCTTGACGACAACAACCATGGCAATCTTCTCCAGACTTAAAATCCCTCATCTTTTTAATTATCTCCCAATATCTATCTGATTCCCAAATTTCCTTAAGTGTCTGTTCATGAACATTTCCAAATCTAGATCCATCCCTGAATTTTGAGTGTTCGCCAAACATATATCCGCAAGGATACCAATCCCCATTACCAGACATCTCAGAAATCAATGGAATAGAAGGGCAACCGTGATATGGTTTCTCTCCCTTGAGACCCATTACATTCCACTTAGCCATTACTTTTGTTCTTTCATTTGATTGTGCTTCTGCTTCTTCTAATCCGGCGATTATATCCGGACGGCTATAATCATTAACATCAAATTGCATCATACCAGTATCTCCCTTGTCTGGAAGACTGCATTGTTTTATTGTAAAATAATCGACTCCCAATTTAGTAGCGAGTTTTGCTTCATCAATCATTTCCTGCCCCATTAAGGTCGGAACAAAAACTGCCTGCATACCAATGTCACAATCAAGTCCATGTTTATCTCGATAATTAACCATATCCCTCACATTTTTTACAGCCTGGTCAAATTTATCTACGCTATGAATTTTTTTGTAACCTTCTTTTGTTCCAGCAGAGAAACAGAATCTCATCCAATCACAACTTTCTAAAACGGCTGCACGTTGTTCGTCCTCTGTTATCTTAACACCATTTGTTGATGTTGCCATACTAACACCATATTTCTTTCCCTCCCTAAGTGCTTCATAAAATTTTGGGTGGACTGAGGGCTCTCCATCTCCTATTAAACCTATACTTCTTACTCCAATATCTCCTGCGTCTCGCATTGTCTGAAGAAGCGCCTCATCACTTATTCTATCTTTTGACATTTCCTGATATTTACCATAACAGAATACACATCCAACATTACAATATTTTGTAATCCCCATATCTATATGGACTGGAGCAATCCTTTCACCTTTGTCATAATGAGCAATTACCCTATCCATGTGCCAAAGAACTTTATCCCCATCCAGCCTTCTTTCTAAATCAACTTCTTTCATTGCATACAACTAAGGAATCTGGGAAACCATTTATTTGCCAGCCCGCCCCTTTCAATTCATTTATATAATCATTAACTCCAGGTTCACTTCCATAATCATGCCAAACTATTACTTTTGGATTCATTTTCAAAGCAAGTTCAGTATCATTCTTTACGCCATCATAACTATGGTCTCCATCAATAAAAACCATCTCAAATTCATCTTTTGGTTCATAAGTTTTACTGTCTTCAAAGATTATAGAATATTTTTTTGACTTCCTAGCATATTTTCCATAACGTTTCCTATTGGAGAGTGGGTGCATTCCATGATTGTATTCTACATTCAATTCATCGCAAATATCCAAAGCAACAATCTTTTTAACAGATGGAATTCTGCAAAGAAGTGCTGACGTAAATCCCTCCCAAGTTCCAATTTCAAAAATAGTTTTTATCTTAAATTTATCTATTATCTTCAAAAGTGCTAAATGGTCTGCGTACATTACTTTTTCTGGCCAATTAGTATAACTCTTTTTGGCATCCTTTTCTTCAGAATAAAATTTTTCAATTATGGCTTTCATTTTTCCGCATGTAGGGCACACCTACTACCTCCAATTGCTACTTGAATATTTTTAAAACCAACAGATTTTAACATCTCAACAAGACACGAAATATTTGGTCCCCACCAATTACCAGAATCATTATTCAATTCATTTGTTGGATAAAAAATCATCGCAGGCGCAGATAGATAATTTCCATCTGTGTGGGTTTCAATTATCAACTTCTTATTTGTTAATTCATATAGATTTCTAATTATCTTATATGGGTCTTTCATATGATAAAGGATTCCTAAACAAAGAACTGTATCAAATGTTCCGACCGATTCTTTTGTAATATCTTCTACTTCCATCTCCTTATCTTCTACTTTTGAATTAAGTTGTGTTCTAGCAAATTCAAATCCTTCTTTGCCATTAGTTTTGGTCTCTTCACCGGCAATGACCAACCTTTCTTTATTCCAACAAAAATTTGGACTATCAATTGCTAGCACCCTACTAGCTCCGCGTCTTTCTGCTAAGAAGGAAAAGTATCCATCCCAGGCACCAATATCTAATACAGAGCCTTGTATCTCTTTTGGAAAATGAATAAATTTGCACTTAGCTGGAGTATCATCTATTCCATCTGTTTGTAATTCTTCAAAATCAAAAGTGTGCCACCATTTAACCATCTATTTCCACCTGACAATTTCCCGCCCTAAGAAAGCGATTTGTCTTTAGTTTAACATCGCATGGATTACATTCCCCATATTTACTACAATCTCTGAATTTATAAAGTTCTACATCTTCAGAAATATGTCCTATGGGATTCTCTGCGTGATATAGGTCCCTATGACACCTATAAACATTTCCCTCTGGAGCAATTAATAATTCCTTGCTTCTACAACGAACATTTCTTGGATTCCCATTGGTTGCATCTGGATAAGCTAGGGTTCCATATTGTTGTCCGTGGGCTTCGCCAAGAAAATCTTTGACAAAAAAGTAAATATTTTTTTGTCTAGCTATTTCTGCCATCTGCATATTTTCAGAAACATTGTCTGGATGATTTATTCCAAACAAACCAATAGAATACCCCGCACTTTGTAATTCTGCCACCCCATCAGAAATCTCGTTTTGGTCCATTTGACTAACATGATAACTAACCCTAATTGATTTATATGCTGGATTGTCTGAACGAGAAAACCTATCTGGATTAATCATTTTAATAAATTTCTTTTTATCTAATTTAAGGTTTGTTAATAGGTCTAATTTAGTGATTGGTTTTATACCTTGAACTATCTCAAAAAATCCTGGATGAATCGTTGGCTCTCCACCACCTAAAGTCAATGGAATATCTCCAAAATCTACTTTATTAAGCGAGTTTATCCATTCCTCCGCGGTCATTTCCTTTCTTTTTCTGACAACCCTATCATCGGGGTCATTAATACAATAAGGACAATTAAGATTACAATTAAGAGTCAAATAGGCTTCAGCATAATTAATTTCCTTTGGTAATTTCATAGTTTTTTATTTAACTCCCTTATATCTTTAATTGGTTTAGCGAAACAAAATCTAATGTAACCTCTCTTTCCAAAAACACTCCCTGGACAAACTACTATTCCTTTTTTGAGTAATCTCTCTGCTTCCTTATCACCATCTTTACATTTACACCAAAAATAGATTCCCCCCTCAGGCAATTCAACTTCATAATGCTCTTTTAAAATTAGATACATAAGATGTCTTCTAAATCTTAAATTATGAAGTTTATAATCTTCAACCTTTAGTGCTTCTAACCCTGCCCTCTGAATGAACTCAGGCAAACAAGAATAGGTGGTTTCAATAAGTAATCCAATCTTATTTATTAACTCTGGCTCTGCTAAAATAAAACCAAGCCTAAATCCCGGCATAGAATGTGTCTTTGAGAATGAACAAATTATTGTAGATTTTTTTAGATTACATCTAATTGTTTGTTCTTTGTCAAAATAGATTTTATTGTAGGCCATATCTAATATAATAAACTGGTCTTTACCAAAATCCCCATATTTAATCTTCCCATCAGGGTTGTTGGGAGAAGTAATAATCTTAATTTTTGCATTATTACTTCGTTTCAAATTTAGATATTTTGCCACGGCTTTGTAGGTTGGAAATCCCGGTATTGGATAATCAATCTTATCCTTCGGATTACACAATACTGAAAGAATGGCAAAGATTCCAAAATTTGCTGGGCAAATAGCCACATTGTTTATGTTTACCCCATACCTTTTTGCTATTGCGTCTCTTAATTCTCTTAATCCTAGCGGGTCGGTGTAATGGGTCTTGTTTTCTTTGATTGCTCTTATGCAGGCCTTTTTAACCCTATTAGGAGAATCAAAACAAGTATCTCCTATTTCAAAATGAAGAAGCTTTTTTCCTGTTCTTTCTAGGTTTTCTGCTTTTGTTTTAACTTGGAACATCCCCTGTCCAATTAATCTATTTGCTCTTTTTGAGAATTTCATTTATCTTTTTCTTTTCTTTTTTATTTAGTTTTGGAGTTAAGTCAGTAAGGCTATCGCCAAACTTTAATTTTGATTGTATCTTTGTTCCTTTTGGAATTTTAATCCGACAAATAATTGGTTTTGAAGAATATAGTACACTCTTTAATTT
The DNA here is from genome assembly GCA_964572065.1 of uncultured Candidatus Saccharibacteria bacterium. Taxonomy (GTDB): domain Bacteria; phylum Patescibacteriota; class Dojkabacteria; order JAHIVN01; family JAHIVN01; genus CAZNER01. The sequence continues at coordinate 7,093 of CAZNER010000008.1, read as the reverse complement.
TCTTAAATCACTATTTTCATTAATTTGCACAAAACCAATATTATGCGCCTTTGCTAAACCTTCTATAGAAGCCATCTCTGGTTGGGTTGCTACCCCCATTGTTAATTCATCCCAGTCTGATTGCGTTTGTTCTATCATACCATATCCACCATTATCAAAAACAAAAATTTTAATTGGAATTTGTAATTCTCCAATTATGCTGAGGTCCTGAAGATTCATATAAAATCCACCATCACCAATGGTTACTAAGATTTTTTCAAATCCTGCAAAATAAGCACCTATGGCTGCGGGAATAGCATACCCCATAGGAGAATTATTGAATGCTGAGATTAGTCTCTGACCTTCTTTTATTCTCCATGATTGCATAGTCCAAGTCAGTGTTTGACCGGCATCAGTGATAATTACAGAATCGCTAAATGCTAATTTTGAGAGATGTTTTATTAATTTATAAGGTCTAGTTTCTTGATATTTATTAATCTCTGAAAGCTTAAGTTCTCTTAAGTTACCTGTCCAAGAGGGCCATCTCCAACCAGGACTAGTTAATCTATTCAAAAATTTTACTGCATCCATTTTTAGTTTTATATCACCCGAAGTTTCTAATTCTGAAGGGTCAATATCTACCCTAACTGTTTTTGCTTTTGTTTCTAAAAATTGATGGGTATCTAGCCGACTTCCAAGAACAATAATCAAATCAGCATGTTTAATTGCGAAATTTCCAATTCTCTGAGAAGTAACTCCAAAATCACCCATATTCAAAAACTCTGATGAATCTAAATAATCCTTAGCACCCCATGTATGAAAAATAGGGATTCCAAATGAGAGAAGTGTGCTAACTTCATTCCTATCAAACCCAGCACCAATTATAAAAAGAGGTTTTTTAGATTTCTTAATCAAAGAGTTTATTTGTTTAAATTTTCTTTCGTTGGTCATCATCACAAAACTCCAAGAAAACTGGACCCTTCCTTCCAGTCTTGGCTAATTTAATTGCTTTTTCTAAATCTTTCATACAAGTTAATCTGCCTGAATATTTAGTAATTGGTCTAAATAGTGAAATGCTATCTACTTCTTGAAATCCTTTTTGTCTGACTTTCGTCGTCTTTAATTGATTACGCGGTACTTGTCCGGCAATCACTAATAGGGGAATACTATCAAACCAGGAACAAGCAACCCCTGTTATAAGATTCGTTGCTCCAGGACCTGAAGTCCCAACACAAACACCAAAACCTTTCAATCTTGAATAAGTATCCGCAGCCATAGCACAAGATTGTTCATGATTTAAGGGAATAATCTTAAGCTCTTTTGATAATGAATCAAATAGGTTAACTATTGCTCCTCCTGTTACTCCAAAAACTACCCCCACTTCCTGACTAATTCTTTTTGCTACAGCCTCAGATAATTTCATTCTGTAATCTCTCCCAGATAAGACATCCATTTAGCTAAAAAATATTGGTGGCTTTTGGCTTGTTTCTGTGCAATTTCTTCCCGAGATAATTTTAAGGTTTCCTGACCCTCTTCATGAACAATCTTTATTGGAACAACTCCCACAGTGAACCCCTCCTTTCTTGCCTGAATGCAAAAATCTGCGTCTATATAATAAGTATAATTGAAATCAAACTTGCATTTTTTCCAGACTCTTTGTTTGATTACCATTCCAGGCCCGGTTACATAGGCCACATCTAGGGGCTTGGTCAATCCAATATCTAATTGATATTGGTGTGGGTGACATCCTCTTGCATCTGGGAGTATACCTCCTCCATAATGTTGGATTACTCCGTTTGGATAAACCAATTTACAACCAATTAAATCAAACATTTCATAATATTTCATCAATTCTTCATACCACCCCTCAACCGCAATCATATCTGGATGCCAAATCATAATATCTTCTTCCTCTTCGTTTAATACTTCTTCATAAATTTCTTCAGCTACTTTAGTCTTTTTTGTATCTGCTTGTCTAAGAATTCTCTCAATTTGTGGGGCTGTTTTTTCTAAACTTTCTATACAACGCTGAAGTTTTGGGTCGGCCTGATTTGTATAGACAATCAAGATTTTCATACTCTCTCCCGCCAATAATCAAGTAAATCTTTTAGGGTGTCTTTCATTTTTATCTTCGGTTTCCAACCAGTTTTCTTCCTAAACTTGGTTGAATCTCCTACAAGGGTAGGTAAATCACTTGGCCTTAATCTGTTTTGGTCTTCTTTAATCTGAACTTCTACATTAGATTCTTCTGTTAGCATTTGCAAGATGCTTTCAATAGAGTGGGCGTGTCTAGTACCTGAACAAATATTATAAACTTCTCCGGCTTCGCCTTTTTCAAGGGCTAACCAATAACCCCTTACAATATCTCTCACATCTGTGAAATCTCTGATAGCTTCTAAATTACCAACCTTCATTACCCTTCGTTTTCCCTTCTCAATTTCAACAATCTGCTTAGCAAAAGTAGAACAAACAAAAACTTCCCCCCTCCTCGGCCCTGTATGATTAAATGCTCTTGTTCGCACTATGTGCATCCCATATGACTTAAAATATTGAAACCCAAGCAGGTCTTGAGTTACTTTACTAACTCCGTAAGGAGAAAGTGGCTTTAGTGGTTCTTCTTCATTAATTTGTTTAGGTAAACACTCTGCGTGGCCATATTCTTCGGAACTACACGCAATCTGTATTTTTGGATTGTAATCCTTCATACTCCTTACTGCTTCAAATAAATTAATTTGTCCTATTACATTAGATTGAAATGTTTGTGTTGGTTCTGTCCAACTTGCCTTAACAAAAGATTGTGCTGCCAAGTGAAAAATCAAATCAGGTTTTGTCTCACTAATAACTTCCTTGACTGCATGGGCATCAGTAATATCACATTCATGGAGTGTTACATCTTTTTCTATCCCTTCTAAATTCTCACATTTACTTCTCCACCTAAAAGTTCCGTGAACTTCGCAGCCCTTATCTAAACAATACTCTGCTAAATGACTCCCAACAAAACCAGTAATTCCAGTAATTAAAACTTTCATCAAAAAATACCTCTAATTAATTTAATAATTAACCAAATTGGGAATAATCCAAGAACTATTAACCAAGAAGCTATATATAGACTAATTAAAATTTCATTTAGTTCCATCTTCATCTCCTGCCAAAATAGCATCTAATTTAAGTATCTGATTGGTTACATCTTTAGCTCCAGAAAAAGCATGAATCTTCACTAAGACTGGTTCAAAAATCCCTGCCTCCCGAGCATCACTAATAGAGTGAGTCAGGTCTACACCCATATCTCGCTGCCCTATGCAATGGGCTGCCTTAAGATTCGTAACTGTTTCGATTGCATCCAGACCACAATTCTCAGCGATTATAAGTGGTATGCTCTCGATAGCCTCCGCAAATTTCTCTATTGCTAGTTGTTCCTTTCCACCAATTTTTAAATCTCTTAGATAATTGGCTACTTCTATTTCGATTGCGCCCGCGCCAACAACCATCTTTAAATCGTGTTTTAGCAATCTAACAACGTCATCTAAACTCCTTTCTATTTCGTCTAATACATGTGGTGTGGGCCCATGTAAAACTAAGGTTTCATAATCTCCATTCACATAAACCGCACCCTGATTAGAATCCGCCCCACGTTTGTATTCAACTTTACCATTACCTATGTGTTCTTCATTAATTAATTCTTTGCTTGTGATTGCTTTACACCCTGTAGCCACACATATTGTGTCTATGTCTATTGGTTTGAAGATGGCTACGCCAGAAATCCCTGCCTCCGTCAAATATGCGTCGAATTCTTTACAAGTATCTGTGTAGAATACCCATTCTACTCCTTTCTTCTTTAATTCATTAACAATATCTCTCTTCAAATCAACATCGGCCTGTTCGATTTCTAGTAAATCTTTTGCATTTGTCGCATTTATATTATCTAGTTTCAAATTAACAGGAAAGTTCAAAACAGCAATCTTTCCATCAACCTCGCTTGGCATCTGGTCATCCCTAGTAAATCCTTCGAATATGTGTCCTTTAAAAATTTCACTATTAAAGGCGTCTGAGTTATTTATCTTATAAACTTTTAACTCCTTAGGATTCTTTATCTCACTTAAAATCTTAATGAAATGCTCAACCAAGTCGGGTTGGATTTTGGTCCCAAAAGCAGTACGCATAATTTTTTCCTTGTCTGGCTTTTCTGCTTTTTCTTTAAGAAAGTTTAATGTATTCGCCATTGCGATATTGTATCCATTAATCACCACCATCGGATGGACACCCTTCTTAATTAATTCACTTGCATTATTCAACAAGTTACCAGCTAAAACTACAGAAGTAGTAGTTCCATCTCCGACAGCTTCTTCCTGGCTCCTTGCAAGAGATTTGAAAAGGTCTACAATAGGATTTCCCCCCTTTAGATTATTCACAATTGTCGCCCCATCATTAGTCAATGCTACTATGTTTCCTTTAGAGACAATCATTTTATTCATTCCTCTTGGTCCGAGGGTTGTTCTGACTAAATCAGCAAAATTAATCGCCAACTGAATATGATTAGGCTCATCCATAAGTATTACACAATTCTTGATTTATTTGTTTTAGTCTCGCAAGTTGGTCCTCCGGACGACCGACCAACTTAATCTCCCAATTATATCCTTTAGTATTACGAGTAAGTTTAACTTTCTCAGTCCCTTCTTCGGGGCCTACAAAATCTTGGTATTCTGTTTGTTCCATTCTTCTATTATTTTATTTAGTGCTTTACCGAAGTCACCCCTAATTGCCTGAGGGCTTGCCATAGTCTTAGCTACTCTCCAGACTATCTCTATATTCTGTGGGCTTAGATTCACTAACTTTTTCATCTTCAGTAATTATTATTTGTTTTCTATGAGGTAAGAACTCAAAGATTAAGGGAGTTTCTTGAGACCAACCAAGTTCGTTTATCCACATCTTCGGTAAAAGGGCCATAGTGGTTGAATTTCCACTTCTTTGCAACTTCTTTTTTTTCACAACTTTGTTTGTTAACATAAAATTGTATATAGGAATGACTATTTAAAACTTTCTTTACAATAGGTGCTTTTGCCACTTTTCCTTAGCCTCCAAATACTTCTCTATATCTTTATCTTTTCTTAAAATTAAATGTTCAAAATGGTTGAACATTCTAAACCATCCAAGGGTCCAAAAATAAACACATTTAGGACAATCAAAAATGGTTTCCTTGTTAATTCTTCCTTCAATAATGAATCTTTTTTTTAGAATTGCTTTTTTACAATTAGGGCAAATAATCGCTTCAATATTCATATTTCAATTCCAACCTTATTTAGGTGTCTCGCATACATTGCAATAATTTCATCTGAATCATAATTAAATTTTGTTCCAAATTCTATACATCTAGCCATGATGTCAGACTTAGCGATTTTGAGTTCTGGAGGAATGAAAGGACAATGACCTCCCCCAGCGTTACCGTTTGAGGCCTCCAGAGTATCAACCCGAACAAGCTCTGATAAAGAATTAGTTTCAGGTTGAGTATTAGTTATCTTGTGTTGTATGATATATTTAACATTGTTATATTCTCCTTTTTTTTCATATTTAATCACGACGAAGTCCCCTTCCTTAAAACCAGGGTCTTTAAACCCAGAATACTGAATTGGCTCTATTTTACTATCTTGCGTATCAGATAAATTGAATTTATATATGGGGTCTTCAGAACCACGAGATTTTAATTCATAATTTCTAACATACCCAAATACCTTAATCAGTTTTTTATCTTTTTGATTTAGTAAATTATAGTCATCCATTAATTTAACCTCGCTTCTGTTGAGTTAAAATTCTTGCTATGATGAATTGTATGTTGACTAACCATTTTTTCTCTGGAAAACAATATTCCCATTATCCACAAGCATACAATCATAACCTAAATCACAGATTGCATCGCAGACTTTTTTTAATTCTTGATAATCAAAACTATCAAATACGCTAAGTTTAATATTTCCTTTAATTATTTCTTTTTCCGATGTCATTGTAAGTTGCTCAAGACTTTTGTTCTCGATTTAATTAATTTATATGATTCTTCTTCTCCACTTTCTAATTTATAACTAAAAGATACTTCTTTAATGTCATTAGGAATATTGTCAATAATCATCTTCCTTAACTCATCAAAAAATTCTTCCATTTATTTAACCCCCTGTGATTTAGTCGAACAAGGCTTAAAGTTTAAGTTGCTCAAGATTTTATTTAATTTTGATATAAGATATTTAGAATTAAGTTCATCTGGGTCTATTCTTGTTTTTAATAATATTTCCTTTAAAGCAAGGGCTTTACTTTGTTTATCCCAAGATGAACTTTTCTCTAATTCTTCAACCTCTTTAGAAAGATTTGGATGTTTTTTAATGACTTCACTTCTAAATCTTTCTAATTCTTCTCTTATATCAAAATTACCATACATTTTTATCTTCTTCATTGTTTTTCACAGCTTTGGAGCCGACCTCTCAAATTGAATATGGTTATTTAGGATAGTTTCTGCGAAGCAGAAATTAGGGTGTAGAAAATCTTTGATTTTCGGAACTCCTAAATTGATATTATGTGAAGTAAATAAATTTGCGATTATCATTGGGAATCCTCCGAAAGGTAATATATTCTTGGCTCTTCTTGTTCTTCATAACATACAATAGCATAAAAACCTCTATCTCCAGAGCCATCTTCAATATATGGTTTAATCCATTCCAAAAATTCTTCTATTTCTGAATCATAATTTTTTATATTTGAACGAGTAGAGATTCTCCAAGTATTTGATATTTCATCATACCACATTTTTTTTAAAGATTCATTAACTCCAAAATAGTATGATGAACAAGTAAATAACATTCTCCAACGAGATGTTTTGAAAAAATTATGTTCTGGAATTTTTAGCTCTTTATCTTCTTCAAAATCTCCTCCTACCATATATTGAATAATATCAATTACTTCTTTCGGAGTATCTTTTTTTAACTCTGCACCAAATATTAATTCTGTATACATTCCCATTTTAAACGCTTGGAGTAAATTTATTTATTTGTGAGTTTACGAACGGACACATAATATGCTGGAAAGAGAACTTTTCCACTTGCTCCATAGGAAACCTAGCCGTTTCTTGTGGAGA
>CAZNER010000007.1:0-41996 GCA_964572065.1 uncultured Candidatus Saccharibacteria bacterium | reverse complement strand
ATTATTCTCAGTGTTCTCAGTATTCTCAGTATTCTCAGTATTCTCAGTATAATTACTACAAATATCAGTAGTGTTATTATAACTATCATAATTTTCAGTTCGTTCAGTTCGTTTTCTATTATTACATTTTAAGAGAAAGGGATTATATAAATCATCAGGAGATTGCAGGTACTTTCAAAAAAGTTGTTAAGGAAGATTTAACACCTTATTTAGAAAGAATTAAAATTCCTGTTTTATTATTATGGGGAGAAAATGATAAACATACTCCTATTGAGTATGCAGATATTATGGATAGAAATATTAAAAGTTCTCAATTAAAAGTAATAAGGGGAGCTGGGCATGATTTACCATTAAGAAAACCTAAGATAGTTGGAAATGAGATCGATAAATTTATAAATGACAGATAAATTATATTTTGTTATTATTAATAATAACATTTTGGAGATTTTATTATGCATAAGTTTCTTTTGTTAATAATTTTCGTATTTATTTTTTGGTTTATTTACATACTAGGTCGTATATTACAAAGTACATATATATGGCAGGTGAAGGAATATAGGTGGGATAGAATTAAAGTTTTTTTGAAAGATTCAAATATTATATCTATTATTTACAAAACACTTATTTCATCTGTTTTGTTTGTATTTATATTAATATTATCAAAGTTTATCTATATTAAATGGCTTTATCTAATATTAGTTGTTGGTTTTAGCTATTATGTATATTTAGCACTTAATACTTTTACGAAGTTATTAAATAAGAAAATTCATTTACCTAAAAAGAGTGTTAGAAATTTGCTTATTGTTTCAAGTTGTGTACTTCTATCATTATTGCCGATTTTATTATCATATTTGTTTTTTATATCGATTTATGAGGAATCCGTTCAACCAACTGAAGCAATTGAGTCTACACAATTATATAATGTTTTTCCTGAAGAAATTGAAAGTGGAGTTTATACAATTCCTCTTGAGACAGCATCTATAATTATATTGTTTAGATATCTTTTTGTATTTGATATTTTACTTCCGGCTTTATTAGCTTTTTCTGTATTTATTACCTCTATATTTTCCTCACAACTGCGTAAAAAAAAATCCAAAACGCAAAAGTAAAAATATCTAGCATTGAGAAATTGAAAGTAGTTGGGATAACTGGCAGTTACGGCAAAACCACTACTAAGGAGATTCTTCATCTAGTCTTAAGCAATAAATTTAAAACAATTGCTACTCAGAAAAATTATAATTCCGACATTGGAGTTGCGAATACTATTAATGAACATTTAGGTGCTTTAACTGATGTATTTATAGTTGAAATGGGAGCTTATAAAAGAGGCGAGATAGAAGCTATCTGTGATATAGTTAAACCTGATATTTCTATACTAACCTCAATATCAGAACAGCACTTAGCTTTATTCGGGAATATAGAGAGTACATTAAAAGCAAAGTATGAAATTATTGAGAACTCTAAACCTGAAGCTATTGTTATATTAAACGGTGATGATGATTTAGTTTTAAGAATAGCCGGTAAATCGGATAAGAAAGAATTTTTATATTCAACAAGGAAAGAAGTTGATTTATGGGTAAGTGACATTAAATCGAAAAATGATAATCTTGTTTTTAATGTACATTATAAAGATCAGGTTAAACGTTTTGAAGTAAGAATATTAGGTGAGCATAATATTTCCAATATATTAGCTGCTACTTTAGCAGCATTGAATCTAGGGATGAGTTTGGATGAGATAGCTGAAGCGTTAAAAAAAGGCTCAAAAACAAAACATATAGGCCGCATTACAGTAAAGAAGAGCAAATTTGGTTATAAAGTAATTGATGATAGTTATAATTCAAATGCTGATGGTTTTTCTGCCGCTTTAGATTATTTAAATAATTTTGAAGCAGATAAAAAATATCTTGTAACTATTGGTATTATTGAACTAGGTGATAGTAGGCAAAGAATTTATAATAAATTAGGTGAAGAAATAATAAAAGTATGTGATGGATTGATTACTTCCGACCAAAAATTAGTTGAATTTGTAAAGAAGTATAATAGCAAGTTTAATATTATTTATGATAAAGGGATACAAAAGCAGTTGAATTTTTTAAGAAATGATATAAAGAAGAATGATGTGGTATTATTTGAGGGACCAAATTTAAGGCTTATTCAAGAAATTGTTTAAAAATAATTTAATTGCTTTGTTATGATATTTACAGCACAAAGCCCAAATACACAAAAAGATGATTTTAGATTAGCTTTGAGAATTCTTTTAAAACCAAGGTCTTATTTAAAAGGTTCTTATCCATTTAAGTTAAAGAAATGGTTTAGGGATTTTTTTAAGGTAGAAAATATTACATTATATGATAGTGCGAGAACTGCTTTGTATTATTGTTTAAAGGAAATGGGAGTAGGTTCCGGTGATGAAGTTGTCATACAAGCATTTACATGTATAGCAGCTGTTAATCCAATTAAGTGGCTTAAAGCAAAGCCTGTTTATGTTGATATAGATAAAGACAGTTTGAGTCTGGATTTGGATGATCTTGCTGAAAAGATTAATAAAAATACTAAAGTGATAATTGTTCAGCATACATTTGGGTATCCTGCAAAGATTGATAAAATAATAAAATTAGCTAAAACGAAAAATATTAAAGTAATAGAAGATTGTGCTCATACTATTGGCACTGAATATAAAGGGGTGAAGCTAGGTAAATTCGGTGATGCAGCTATATTTAGTTTAGGAAGAGATAAAGCAATATCAGGAAGTTTTGGCGGGGTTTTGATTGCGAATAGGAATGATTTATCAGAAAAATTAAGTAAAATTGAGAAAGGTTTGAAATATCCTTCAAAAAAGTGGATTGCCAGACAGGTTTTTTATACTATTATTTCTTATGTTATAAGAAATTTTTATGATTTATTGTCAATAGGGAGAATAATACATTTCATTTCACTCAAAAGTGGAATAATATTAAAGGCTACAACCAAGGGTGAAAAGAAGAAAAGCAGTAAACCTAACCATGTAATGTCCCAAATGCCCAACGCATTTGCTGAAGTTGCTCTAAATCAATTAAAAAAATTGAGCAGTTTTAATTCAAAAAGAAAAGAGTATACACGTATTTATCTAAAAAGTTTAAAAGAAATGGATTTAAAAGAGGTAACTGTTCCAGATATTAAATTACATGAAGGCAAATTTTTAATTAGGTTTCCTATTTTGGTTGAAGATAGAGAAAAATTAATTGAATTTGCATCTCAGAATGGTGTTATACTTGGCAACTGGTATGATAGTCCAATAGCACCTAAAGAGGTATCATTAAAAAATGCAGGATACATAGATGGAAGCTGTAAAAGTGCTGAGAGGATATGTAAAAGAATTGTAAATCTGCCCATGCATGTAAATATGGAAAAAGAAGATGCTTTAAAAGTTATTGAAGTTATAGAAAGTTATTATGGAGATAAAAATAATTAATGAGAAGACAATTTGGGAAGATTTTGTTAAAGAACAGAAATATACGTCACTTTTTCAATCTTGGAATTGGGGTGAATTCGAGAGAAGTATGGGTAATAAATTCGAGAACTTTGGGATATTTGATGAGGAAAAATTAATTGGACTGATACCTATTAAACATGTATCTGCTATACGAGGAAAGTATCTGCATATCCGCCATGGCCCCATTTTTGATTTCAAAGATAAGAATATCTGGAATGAATTTTATGAGTTTATTTTAAAAAAAGCTAAAAATGAAGGATATTGGTTTGTAAGGATGAGCCCATTAATTACTAAAGATTTTAGATTCAAGGAAATAGAAATTTTTAATAGATTGAAAAAGAGCCCAATGCACGATGTAGATGCAGAAATTACTTGGGTACTAAATCTTGATCAAACTGAGCAAAGAATTTTATCAAATATGAGAAAGAACACAAGATATTATATTAAGAGGGCGGAACGGGATGGCGTAAAGATTATAAAAACAACAGATTCTAAATATCTAAAGAATTTTTGGACAATATATTCAGATACAGTTAAACGCCAGAAGTGGAGTGCCTATTCATGTGGTTATATAAAAAATGAGTTTGAAATATTTAAAAAAGATAAACAGATAGAGCTGTATCTGGCTGAATACAAGAATAAGTTTATTGCAGCATCGTTAATTTTGTATTATGGTAATCAAGCTATATATCATCATAGCGGAAGTCTGACTAAATATTCAAAAGTTTCTGCTAGTTATTTAATTCAATGGGAAGCTATAAAGGAAGCAAAAAAGAGAGGATTAAGATGGTATAACTTTTGGGGAATTTCGCCTTTAGAAAAAAGAGATGGTAAATTAGAGGCGAAAAAGAAGCATCCTTGGGAAGGACTAACATTTTTTAAAATGGGATTTGGTGGAGAAGTTAGACAGTTTATTCATGCAAGAGATCTTCCAATAAGAAAAATTTATTATTTAACAAGGTTATTTGAGAGTCTAGAGAAAAGAAGCAGAAGGTATTAATATTATATTAAGGCGTTTATAGAGATTAAATGTATCTTGACTCTATTACAAGTCTTTCCTTATAGTTAGTTATACTAGGATAGTGTAACTTTTATTATATTACCTTAGTATCATTATAGTTCCGAGCTTGCTTGTCCGCAATTGGAGGGGAACTTGGAACTAAAAGTTTTTTTATTAAGAAACCTCTTTTATTATTTGTTATAATGGCATTAATTATTTAATACGGATTTAATTTCATGAAAAAAATATTCTCTAAAACAATTATTGAATATTTGCGTTTTCTAACACATTTATATTTAAAGAGGTGGAAGGTTGACATCATTGGAGTTACTGGTAGTGTAGGTAAAACAACAGTAACGCTTGCAATTCATAAAATACTGTCAAAGAAGTATAGAACAGGAATGACGTATAAAGATAAACATGGATTGAACAGTGAAACAGGTATTCCCTTTGCAGTATTAGATGTTCATATAGAGGGGTATTCTTTATTCAATTGGATAAAATATTTATTTTCTGCAACTTATAATTTTTTTACTAAAAAATTTAAATACGAAAAGTATATAGTTGAAATGGGAGTTGATAAACCCGATGATATGATTCATTTATTAAAGATGTTGCAGCCTGATGTTGGTGTTTTTCTTTCAATGGCAAAGGTTCATGGAGAAAATTTCGAGGAATTATTAAAAGTTAACAAAAATAAGGAAATAATTGATTTAATATTTGAAGAAAAGGCTAAGCTTGTTGAAAGTATTTCTAAGTCAGGCTGGTCTGTTTTGAACCAAGACGATAAAATGATTTACGGTTTATTTAAAGGAGTAGAGTCAAGAAAGATCACTTTTGGTTTAAATCATAAAGCAAATGTAAAAGGTAAGATTTTAAAGGTAACAAGTAAATGTTTTTCTGCTGAGATTTGTTATAAAGGTGAATGTAAGGTTCTAAATATTAAAAAGTATTTGGTAAATGGAAATGTATTAAAAACATTCTTAGCAGCAATAACAGTTGGTTTGATAAACGACATTAAACTAGATGATTGTATCAAAGCTATAGAAGATTTAGATTTTCCCCCTGGCAGGATGACAAAGATTGAAGGAATTAAGAAAACGTTAATAATTGATAGTTCATATAACAGTTCAAAACCTGCTTTAATTGAAGCTTTAGAGAATTTAAATTTATTTAAAAATAGTAAAAGAATTGCTGTGTTGGGAGATATGAGAGAATTAGGAATTGAAGAAGAAAGTGAGCATAGAGAGGCGGCAAGAAAAGCAGTTAATATCGCTGATGAATTTGTACTTATTGGTCCTGCTATGAAAAAGTATTTTTATGATGAGGCTCTAAAACAGGGATTTGATAAGAGTAAAATGTATACTTTTTTAAATACATGGAAAGCTTTGGACTTTATTAAAGATGATTTATTAAAAGGTGGCGAGGTTATTTTGGTAAAAGGCTCTCAAAATACTTTATTTTTAGAAATTATAGTTGAGGGATTAATGGGGGATAGTTCAGAAGCTGAGGAGATACTATGTAGAAGAGGAAGTTTTTGGAAGAGGAAAAGATTATCATTAAAAGATAATTAGGATATAGTTGTATAAAAATGAAAGGTTGAAGAATTTGATATAATACTGCTAATAATATTTTAATTTTTATTAATATTTTATGATAAAGTTACCTAAGCAGCTTGAAAAAATAAAAGGTCAGTTTGATAATACTATTAAACCATTCATTGAAGTAAAAAGTAAAACTGTTGAAAAAGATATAGGGATTCTAAGAAGTAAGTTTGGAGGAAGACCTTATATTAGTTCTATTGAAGATTATCCAAAAGATTCGAATGGGAAAAAAATGATACCTATTGCGCAGATAAATTTTGATGAAGTACCAAATATAGAGGATTTTCCTAAAAGCGGACTATTACAGTTTTTTATATCAGATAACGATTACTGGGGAATGAACTTTTCAGATTTAGCTGACCAGTCCGATTTTAGAGTTTTATATACTGAAAAGGAAAAATTAGATGAAAAAAAGGCTGTTAAAAGGGATGAATTTCAGATAGAAGTACCATCTGATTTTTTTGTTTACAAGGTGCATGAGCTATTTTTTGATTTAAAAGAAGCTCCTATTACATTAACTGATTTTAGATGTATGATTGATCAAGACTATTTTTACAATGAACTTAGTAAAGAGATGAGGGATTTTTATTGGAACAAAGTTGCTTTAACATCAGTACACAAAATCGGAGGATATTCACACTTTGGTCAGGATGATCCGAGGTTTGATAAGAAGTATCAGAGGTATACAGTACAATTATTGCAGATTCTTAGTGATGCGGGTCCGAATGAAACAGAAGATGAGTATAAGAATAGTATTCATATTGGAAAAACCGGACGCGGAACAATTCATTTTTTAATACAACCAGAAGATCTTAAGAATTTGAAATTTGATAATGTTCTTTATACTTGGGAGCACTACTAGATTACCTGCATTATGCTTAATCAAGTTTTAGGCTGTCATACAATTATAATTAATAATAAAGGGAATTTATTAATCCTTAAAAGATCATCCGATGATAAAAATGATTCGGATAAATTTGATATACCTGGGGGAGGAATTAATAAAAATGAAGATTTAACTAAAGGCATAAAGCGTGAGGTAAAGGAAGAGGCTGGCTTAGAGATAGAAAAAATTGAAATAATTGGAGCTTATACCATTGATGATGACAGCTTACAGTTGCTTGCAAAAGCTCAATCAGTAGGAGATAGAGTAGAATTAAGTTCTGAACATAGTTGTTTTAAATGGGTGGATGAAAAAGAGTTTCTGGCGTTTTCACCTACTGGATTACATTTAAAAGCAGCTCAAAATATTATAAAAACAAATCAAAGAGTTATACTTTATCTAAGTTATTGATTTTTTTATTGCGTTATATGCATTTATTGTTCGGTAAATATGCGTGAATTATTGACCACTATTTTTCTCGTAGTGAGATTTTAAAATATCTTCCATTTTAAGTTATAATAAGATAGTCATTTTAAATTAATATTAAATATTGTGATTATTGATATTCTTACTATCTTTCCAAAAATGTTTGAATCTCCTTTCCAGGAGTCTATTGTTAAAAGGGCAAGAGATTCGAGAAAGGTTAAAATAAATATTCATGATCTTCGTAAGTGGACAGATGATAAGCATAAGACAGTAGATGATAAGCCTTTTGGCGGGGGTGCTGGGATGGTTATGAAAATTGAGCCAATTTATAGAGCTTTACTAGAATTAGATGAAAGCCATAAAGCATGGAGGATATTATTTACCGCAAAAGGTGAAAGAATTATGCAGGAAAAAGTGCGGAAATTATCATCAAACATTAATGTAGAAATATAATATATTTCTACACGAGTAATTCTATAGTATACTAATAGATAGATTAATTATTTGTTGTAATAATGGAGAAAGATAGACAAAGAAAGGTTGGTATACGAGAGGAAGTATATGGAGAACTAAAATTCATAGGTGTAGATAAAACAGATTTTAAAGAGATACCTCCAGAAACATTAGAAAAAGTAAGTTCATATTTCGATGAATTACCGTTTGGTATAGAAGTATTACTTAAAAAATATGAGGATCTTAGGGGAAATCCAAGATTAAAAGGTCATATTCAAAGATTGTGTGATACTTCTAGAACTCTTGAAGAAAATATTTTTGGACTGCTTGTTCTTTTTATAGGTGATCGACAGATGCCAAAAGTCGCATTAAGAGAATATAGCTCAACAACTTGGTGGTGGTCGGTTTCTCCTTACATATTAAAAATTCTTATTGAAGCTGGTTGTTCTATAGATGAATCCTATAGAGCAATATGTTATTGGGGACAAAGTGCTAAAAAGAGAAACGACAAAATAGAAGGACTGGAACAAGAAATGGGGTATTTTGAACCACAGCAGTGGGTTTTGTCTCCTGATCCAAAAAGCCCATCTCATGAATATGCAAAAATTTTAGCTAAAGAAGTGATTTCTAAAATTGAGGTCTTTTCAAGTCTTGTATCTAGAAAAGATTAATTTGTTTTTTATTAACTGTGTATTATTCGGGAAATACGCAGTAAAAATGCGGTAATTATTTGCTTCTATTGATGCAATAATATATAATCAAAACTAATTAAAAATATTAACTAATGAGTATGAGTGATAATTTGTTGACAATTAAAGAAACAGCAGAATATTTAAAAGTTCATTGGCAGACTGTTAGATTATATATAAAGAAAGGTGAATTAAAATATTATAGAGTAGGTAGGAATATTCGGATAAGAGAGAGTAGTCTTGAGGATTTTTTAGAGAAAAGAAAGTCTAGAGATAGAAAAGTAGAGATAGAAATAAGATTTGTAAATGAAAATCGTAAAAGGTTAGAGAAGAAATTGTTAAATTTAGGTGCTGAAATAATATATCACGGCCATATTATCGATCATTGGTATATTCCGAATTCAATTAAAAGTATGAAGGAGAAGGATATTTGGTTTGATAATGCAAAAGGTTATGGTCTTAGAATAAGGGAGCAGGATAATGGTTATACCGGAAAGATTCAAACTTCATTAGAAATTAAGAAATTATTAAAGCCGGGAAAACATGATACTTGCTTAGAAGCCGAGATTGATGTAGATAATTATGATGAAACTAGCAGTTTGTTGAGACTTATGAATTTGAAGAAGATGATTACAATTGATAAAGACAGAGTTGTTTATCGTTATAAAAAGTATAAGATTGTACTGGATGATATTAAGGATTTTAAAAATGGAGTCGAGATTGAACTGATAACTGATAGAGAAAGAGAAGAAGTGATACCTGAACTTAAAAAAGTTGCAGCTGATCTTGGTCTGGATTTAAAGAGAGATATGACCGATAAGAGTGTTACATATCTTGCAATGAAAAAATTAGCAAATTTTTAAAAGATTTCCCATTTTAAGTTATAATAAGATAGTCATTTTAAATTAATATTAAATATTGTGATTATTGATATTCTTACTATCTTTCCAAAAATGTTTGAATCTCCTTTCCAGGAGTCTATTGTTAAAAGGGCAAGAGATTCGAGAAAGGTTAAAATAAATATTCATGATCTTCGTAAGTGGACAGATGATAAGCATAAGACAGTAGATGATAAGCCTTTTGGCGGGGGTGCTGGGATGGTTATGAAAATTGAGCCAATTTATAGAGCTTTACTAGAATTAGATGAAAGCCATAAAGCATGGAGGATATTATTTACCGCAAAAGGTGAAAGAATTATGCAGGAAAAAGTGCGGAAATTATCAAAAAAAGAACATTTAATACTTATATGCGGGCATTATGAAGGTATCGATAATAGAGTGGGGGAGTATCTAGTAGATGAATGTTTATCTATCGGAAATTTTGTATTAACAGGTGGTGAGATACCTGCGATGGCATTAACTGACGCTGTAGTGCGTTTAATTCCAGGTGTATTAGGAAATGTTGAGTCATTAGATGAAGAATCGTTTTCTATGGATACTAAAGCTGATAGTCCTTCGACTTGGTTCGATTTCTCTCACCACAAGTTGCTCAGGACAGGCGGCAAGTCCTTCGGCTTTGCTCAGGATAAACGATCAGTATTTAGTTATTTAGAATATCCTCAATATACCCGACCAGCTGAATTCAAAACAAAAGAAGGAAAAGTATTGAAAGTTCCTGAAGTTTTATTAAGTGGTGATCATAAGAAGATTAAAGATTGGAGGATGAAAAATAAACAAGAAATTTTACAGTGATGTTTTTATATTGTCAGAGTTTAAATAATGAAGGTTGAGTATCTTGACATAATTGATAAAAAGGGTAATGTTGTTGGTAAGGATACAAGAGAAAATTTGCATCATAGTCCGAATAAAATCCATATGACAGTTAATATATTAATTATTAACTCCAGAGATGAAATATTGGTTCAGCGAAGATCGTTAAAGAAAAGATATGGTGCAGGTTGTTGGGAAATTTCTGCGGGAGGACATGTTGAGAGCGGATCAAGTCCTGGAAAAACAGCAGAGAAAGAGTTAAAAGAAGAATTAGGTATAAAAGCGGAATTAACATTTATAAGTAAGAAGTTATACAAATTTGAGCATGAACAGGAATTAGCCCATCTATACTTCGGTTATAGTGATGGACCATTTGAAATTGACAGGAATGAAATCGAAAAGATTAGATTGATTAAATTTACAGAATTAGAGGGGTTTCTTAAGAGAAGAAATAAAGTTAAAAGTATGCTAGAGTATTGGATGCCAATTATTAAAAAGAACAAGGAATTAATATTTAAAAATATATTGTAGAATGATAGATTTAAAAAGTTTGTTAGAGCCCAAATCAATAGCAGTTATAGGTGTTTCTCGAGATAAAACAAAATTAGGGAGGTTTGTTTTTGAGAGTATTCTCAATCACGGGTATAAAGGAAAGGTACATCCGGTTAATCCAAAAGCCCAAAAGATTGGAAAGTATAAATGCTTTAAAGATGTGAAGTCAATACATGAAGAAGTCGATTTAGTTGTAATTGCTATTCCTTCGAAATTTGTTTGTCAGGTAATAGAAAACTGTGGTGAAAAGGGAGTTAAAAATGTTGTTATCATATCTTCAGGCTTTTCCGAAACTGGCCAAGAAGGATTGAAAGAAGAGTTAAAAATTAAAAGATTAGCAAATAGCAAAGGGATAAATGTATTAGGACCAAATTGTTTAGGAATTATTTCTTCTAATGTAAAGTTAAATGCTACATTTGCTATTAATGAGGTTAAAGAAGGTAAAATAGCATTTCTTTCACAATCAGGAGCTTTAGGTACATCTGTTCTTGACTGGGCTGAAGAAAGCGGAGTAGGGCTTTCACATTTTATATCTATTGGCAATAAAGCTGATCTCTCGGAAAATGATTTTCTTGAATATTTTTCAAAAGATAAGGATATAGAAGCAATAGCTTTATATCTTGAGGATTTTTATGACGGAAAGGAATTTCTGAAAATTACTTCTAAAATAGAAAAGCCAATTATTATTTTAAAGCCAGGTAAGTCTCAGGCAGCAAAGAAAGCTTTAGGTTCTCATACAGGGTCATTAGCTCAGGATGATCTTATTGTATCCAAAGCATTAAAACAGGCTAGAGTTTTAAGAGTCGAAACGATAGAGGATCTTTTTAACATAATGAAATTGTATTCTTGCGGAAAAGAAATGAAAGGAAACCGAATTGCAATTGTTACTAACGCAGGCGGACCCGGAGTCATTACTACAGATGCAGCTGAATTGAATGGGCTTAAATTAGCTGAATTGACTAATAAGAACCAGCAGTATTTGGCGTTAAAGCTTCCTGGAGCAGCAAATTTTAGAAATCCAGTTGATGTACTGGGTGATGCTTTGTCAGATAGATATCAAGTAGCTTTGAAGACTGTTGTTAAAGATAAAAATGTAGATGGTGTGATAGTTATACTTACTCCTCAATTAATGACCGAAATAGAAGAAACTGCTGAAGTTATTTATAATATTTCTAGAAAGACAGAAAAAAGTATAATATCAGTTTTTATTGGAGGAAAAGAAGTAAAGAAAGGAATTGAAATTTTAAAAAAGAAGGATCTACCTTATATTTGTTATCCAACAGATGCTGTTAAGTCTTTAAATAATTTATTAAACAGTAAAAAATTAAAGAAGAGAAAAAACATAAATAGGGTCAAAAATGTTGTTAGTAAAAAAAATAGATCTAAGGTCGGGAGTATAATTAAGGATAGTCATGGATCTATAGGTGCGCAGATATCCGAAAAGATATTAAAGTTGTATAATATTCCGGTTTTAGAATCCTATTTTCCTCAAGATATAGCTGCAGCGAGGAAATTTGCAAAGCAACTTTCATATCCAGTAGTTATGAAACTAATTCACCCTAAGCTACTTCATAAAGTAGATATTAATGCTGTCAAATTGAATATTAATGCTGACGAAGAATTAGGGAGTGCTTTTAGTGAATTAGAAAAACTTGCAAATAAATTGAAACTTAAAGAGTATAAAATTGAAATGCAGCATTTTGTTAAAGATGCTCTTGAGCTTATAATTGGAGTTAAGCTTAATAAGAATCAGTTTGTAGATTTAGATGGAGAAAAAATGTTAAGAAGGGGAGGATTTGGACATGTAATTGTATTTGGTATGGGAGGAATATATACGGAGGTTTATAAAGATGTTTCTTTAAGAATTTCTCCTTTTTCGAATAGGGATATTGATGAAATGATAAATGAGACAAAGGTAAGTAAAATTTTGAAAGGAGCAAGAGGCAGGAAATATAATTTAGGTAAAATTGAAGAAGTATTAGCTGGGTTGAATCAATTAGTTAATGACTTTCCACAAATATCTGAATTGGATATAAATCCTTTATTTGCTAAAGGAAAAAATGTCTGGGCAGCAGATGTGAAGATGATTTTAGATTAAATTTGATTAGCAATGCAGTTAAATCATAATTAGTATTAAGAATGTTTTTCATTGATCTTTTTCCAATTCCAATTTCTAGTTTGATTATAATTTATTTTTTTGAGAATTTCTTTCTCAATATCTATATTAAATATACCACATAAGTGAAGAATTCTTTGAATACAGTCACCTAGTTCTTCATAAAAGCCGTCTTTGCCCTTCATATTTTTGTGGCGGTATGCTTCAAATGCTTCAGATATTTCCGAATGTATAAGAGCTATCTTTTCGCCTACATTAATCTCGTCTTTTTTTGTCCCAAATCCTTTCTCTTCTGCTATCTTCATTATTTTCTCTGTAATTTCTTTTATGGTCATTTCTGATTATTTGATAATTTATTTAATTAATAGTTATTATAGTAGATTATACTACTATTTAAAAATTGGAGGGTATTTTAGAAATAATTTATCTAGGAATACGTCTTTGTATATTTGAACTTTGTTTTCCAGTTATGATTATACAGGCTATTAATGACGTTATTGGGACAGCTAGTATCAAACCAATGCTGCCGACAAGAGTACGTACTATTTCTTCTGCAATGATTTCTGTGTTGAGAATTTCGTTAAGTTCTGCGCCTGATGCAATAAAAAGCATAATTAATGGAAGTGCAGAGCCTGTGTAGGCGAGTACTAAAGTATTCACCATGGATGATATATGGTCCCTGCCGACTCTCATTGATCTTTTAAAAAGTTGCTGCCATGTAAAGGAAGAGTTTGCTTTAAAAAGTTCCACTATTGTAGAAACTTGGCTTACAGTTATATCATCAAGGATTCCTATGCCGCCGATTATTATACTTGCAAGCAAAATCCCTTGCATATTTAGAGGTTTATCAATAAGTTGTATAAGAAATGTTGCTTCATCTGTTGAGTAGCCTGTTAACCTGGAGAATTGAGTATAAATTGAAGCTAATATAGCAGTTAGAATAAGTGATATCAATGTCCCGATAAGAGCTATTGAAGTCTTTTTATTAAATCCATGTGATAAATATACAGAAGTTGTCATAATTATTGAGCTTCCAATAATACTTGCTATGATAGGATTTGCTCCAGACAGCATCATTGGTATTACAAATGCAATTAATATGATAAAACTTATTCCTAGTACTAGTAATGATGTAAATCCCTGTAAACCTCCTATTAATACAACTAAAACTATAAAGAGAATTAAAAGTGTTAATTGAGATTTATTTCGTATAGGTTCTTTTACATAATATTGCGTTTCATCAGCAACTTGTGTCTCAACTACATAAACCTTTTGTCCTTTTTTATAATTTAGAGAATCTAACTTTGGATCATCATTTGGGCTGGCTATGCTTTCAATTTGTTCTCCAGTTTTATCTCCTTCAATTATTTCTAAATTAAAGAAATAACAATTGCCTTTAGTGTATTCTTCAGGACATTCTTCATATAAAATATCAACTATTTTGGCTTTATATTTTATTTCCTGGTTATTGGAAGTATCTTCCTGAGCTCTTATGGGGAATGTAAAGAGTATAAAAATAAAACATAATAATGTAATTGTTTTCAATAGCTTTTTGCCCACTGCGGAGTTATTTTCTCAAGAAATATATATTTTTGCAAATAATATTATTTTTGAAAGTTAACATTTCTTATTCATTCAGTATTGCACAATTTTTGTAAAAAAACTATATAATTTTTAAGGAGTATAAATTTTAGGGTTTTAGGGAAATGTTACTGCGGTGGTCCGCCATTGGCGGATTTTTTAGGGTGTTTTTTGAGATACAAAAAACACCCTGTTTTTGCATTAAAAGATTTCTTCTATAATCTATTTTTAAATTTTTACAAAAAAGTTTATAGATGTATGTTTAGGTAAGGAAAGAACAACAGTAAGGTTCAAAGCGGTTTTTCAGTTATTGAATAAGAAATTTAAAAAAGAGAAATTTTTAATTTTTAAGATCATGGATAAAGATTATTTAGTATTAATTCATTCATATTTTTTTTCAAAAACACTATATAAATCGGATATATAGTTGATATATTGGGTATATTTGAAATATTAAAATTCTTTGTTATAATTACAAGCCAAAATGACTGCTTCATGCAGTTTTTTATTTTTTAAAATAGTAGCTATTGTTGTGGGTATTGAAGTAGAAAGTGTAGGTGAGGGAAGTGGAGAATCTCTGCTTCCTACAATTGTAATTCCTGGTAAAGGACGAATTGATATTGCTTTAGATCCTGAGATGTATCCGGATCCAAAAGATAATGGATATACTAGTTTTCAGGTTTTGTTCACTCCTTTTCCAATAAATGGAGGAAAACCATATTTAGTTTTAGGTAAAATTTTTGTTTCCTGGGGTGAATTAGTTATAACACATAGTTATTATATGGATGAAATCTTAAATTATGAAGTGAAAGCAGGATTCACTAGAATGGTAGAAAATGTGGCAAGAGTTTTAAAAGATGCATTACAAGAATGTCTTACTGGATCTACTCAAACTCTTTAATCAACTCGTCAATACCATATTTTTTTACTTCTTCTACTAAAGTTGAAGATTTGTCTTTCCTATGTGGAAGTCTTTGGGTATAAGGAACTGAATCTTTGTCTTGATAGATTATACCCGTAGCTATTTTTTCATCAGATTCTTTTGTTATATCAAAAGCTTTATTCCAATCAGATGGATCGTAATTTTTCTTATCTTCGAGTTTATAAACTCTCTGCTTGAACCACTCAAAAGTATTTACTTTGTTTAAAGTAACACAAGGCTGAAGCACTTCAAGAAATGAGAATCCTTTATGATTTACTGCTGATTTTATAAGTTTTACTAATTGTGTTATATCTCCAGCAAATCCTTTTGCAACAAAGGAAGCTTGTGAGACAAGTGCAATTTGAGCTGGAATAAGTTGATTCTCCACAACACCATAGGGGGCTGTTTTGCCAGGTTGTCCCTTTTTTGTTGTAGTTGTCGGCTGCCCAGTAGTTAAGGCAAATCTTTGGTTATTATGCATTATTACTGTGATATCATAATTGCTTCGTGCTGCCCATATAAGATGATTTATTCCTTCTTCAAAAATGCCGCCGTCTCCTCCGGTAGAAATTACAGTCATATTTGGATTTGCGATTTTTGCTCCTATTGCGACTGGGATAGTTCTGCCGTGTAATGATTTAAATGCATATGTATTCAATTTATCAGCTCCATTTCCACTGCAGCCGATATCATAGGTCATAATAATCTGATGAGGTTCTAAATCAAGTTCAACAAATGCCTGCTTCAGACTGCTCCATATAGAATAGTTTCCGCATCCTGGGCACCAATTTGGAGCAATTTTTGTATTAAAGTCTTCTTTTTTTGACATTAGTTTTTCTTTTTTAACTAATTTATATTTTTATTAATAAGTTCAATCAATTCGTCTTTAAAAAATGGCGTTCCGTCATATTTATTGATATGTGTTTTAATATCAATGCCAGTTTCACTTTTTAGTAATTTTGAAAATTGTGCTGAGTAATTATTCTCAACTGCTATTAAATTGTTTGATTTTGCTATTTTTTGTATTTTTTCATCTTTAACTGGATATACAATAGAGTAGTGGAGCATATTAATCTTTACTTGTGCTTGATTAATTTCTTTAATAGCATCTTCAATTACACCTTTCTGTGAACCCCAGCATATGATAGTATTTTTAGCATCTTTTGGACCATATAATTCTGGTTCGGGGATGTCTTTTTTAATCTGTATCATTTTCCTCATTCTTTTTTCCATCATGGCATTTCTCATATCGAGATCTTCTGTAGAGTATCCGTATTCATCGTGTTCGTCACTGTTAGCACAGAATAATCCATTTGTTGAACCAGGTATGGATCTAGGAGAGATACCGGATTCAGTTAATTTATATCTCTTAAAATCATTTTTATTTTCTAATTCAGCTTTATCTAATAATTTCCCTCGTTCAATTTTAATTCTTGAATTATCAAATTTCTCTGTTTGATACCAGCTTTCTGATAAATATTTATCTAAGAGTACAATTACTAATGTTTGGTATTTATCTGCAAGATTAAATGCAAGAGATGTTAAATCAAATACTTCATCAATATCACCCGGAGCAATTACAATTTTAGGAAAATCTCCATGTCCGGCATTAACAACAAATGATAAATCTCCTTGTTCTGTCCATGTAGGAGTTCCTGTAGCAGGACCAGGTCTTTGCGAATCAAATACCACTAATGGAGTTTCAGTCATTCCAATTAATGATAAACTTTCAGTCATTAGAGCAAGCCCGCCTCCTGATGTTCCGCAGGCTGATCTTGTGCCTGCAAAGCTTCCGCCAATTGACATTTGAACAGCAGTGATTTCATCTTCTGCCTGCTTTACAACAATTTCTAGTTTTTCTGCTCTTTGCGAAAGATAATGTAGTATTCCAGTTGAAGGAGTCATTGGATAAGCGCAGTAAAATCTGCATCCTGAAGCATATGTTGAAAGTCCTGCAGTCTCATTTCCGGTACCGATAATTCTGTTCTTGCTGTCTTTTTGTTTTAAATCGTATTTTGAAAAATTGTTGGATTTTACAAAATCAAAACCGCACTTTGTACAATTTATGTTTACTTCGATATCTTTTGATTTCTTCTTGAATATTTTTCTAGTGTTGCTTTCAATAATTGAATATTCATTAGTTAGTATAGCCCATACCGCACCTATTACTACTGAGTTACCCATAACGGGGAGTCCTTTATTTTTCTTTACGATTTCATCTATAGTTAGCCTAATTATTTTAATATTATTATCTGCGGTGTATTTATTTATCTCGTCAGTAATTTTAAAATTATCATCACATAAGAGGTTTCCATTCTTATTTATTTCTTTATAATGTTTATCGATAGATTCACTATTTAGAGCAATTAGTATATCTATTTTCTGTGTTACAGAATTTATTTTCTCATCAGAAAGATTTATTTGGAAAATCGAGTGTCCACCTCGAATCAGTGATGGGTATTCACTATATGAAAACGTCCACCAACCGAGATTTTTTAATGCCTTTGTAGTTATATACCCGGCGGTTTTAACTCCTTGTCCTGCACTTCCAGCAAATTTTAAAGATATTTCCTGTTTCATCACCAAAGGATAGTTTAAATTAGTAAAAAAATCAAGAAGAATAAAGATTTTTACTGATATTTATTATAGAAATTCAAAACTGTTTCTAATATTGTCTAAATTATAAAGTATTTGTTTTTTAGATAGGTCATCAGGGAGGATATTATTCATATGTGAAAAAGTATAGACATAATCATCATCAGTGCCTAGTATATAAGTATTACCCCATATTTCATAATAATCTTCATAAGGCTCCCATTGGTCATGTGTATATATATCTATAGTAAAGATTGTTATTTCTCCTTCAGTACTGCTTGTCAAGATAAAGGCAAAGATTGCAACATAGTCGTCGAAATAAGAACCTTCATCTTCTTCAACAATATAATCTTCCCATCCTTCTGTAAGTTCTATTGAAAAATTATATTCATCATTAGTATAAATTAATTCAGAAATATCATCACTATTATCATCATCTTGATCAGTATATTTGTCTTGTGAATTATCAGTATCATGATCCGATTCTCTTTGTTTATAATAGTAGTAACCGCCTATTGCTCCTACTGTTGTTACACAGCAGCATGAAAGAACTGCTAGGATAATAATTATAATTAAGATTGTGTTTTTGGAACTTTTCTTTGCCATAGTAGAATATTAATATAAAAAGTGAAGTAGTAAATTATAAGTTTTTATTTATTTAAAAACAAATATATGTGGGCTGAATATAGCTTACATGCCTAGAGGATATTAAGTTTTATATTAGGGATTGCTACTCCAAACTTCGTTTGCTACTTTTTTTCAATGTCTACTAGTTATATATATTTTAAACGGTCCGCAGTGCTAGTAGAGAAGCTGACACATAAATCGTATGTGGCGCGAGATGAAAGTGCACTGTTTTAGTATAGAGAAATATATTTTTTATTAAATTACAAAAATTTTTTTGTAGATATATATATTATAAACTTATTCCCTTTTTATGTTCTTTCGTGACCGAAAGAACCAAAGGTCCTGGGGAGTTTCAGTTTGTTCAGAGAACATCCGATAATTAAAATTTCTACCCAAAGTGAAACTCCCCAGACCCCAAACTTTTACGACCATATAATAGGAAATGTTTTTATATGTTGCATTGAAGGCTCGAAAATGACTTAGATTTATAGTAAAATTAGTAAAATGACTATTAAAGAACTCATTGAAAAGGGTGTAAGTAAATTAAAGGATTCTTCCAAGACTCCCCAGTTAGATTGTGAGATACTGTTGTTATTTGTACTTAGGAAGGATAGTGTTTATTTATTGGTTAATAAGGATGAAAGAGTTGAACAGAGAGAAATCGAAAAATTTAAGGAACTTGTATTAAAAAGAAAAAAAGGATCTCCTGTAGCATATTTGATTAATACAAAAGAGTTTTATAGTTTGCCGTTTTATGTTAATAAAAATGTATTGATACCACGACCTGAAACTGAAGATTTAGTTGATTTAGCTTTTATTGAAATTCAAAAGAAAATTAATGAGGATAAAGATTTAAAAAAGATGGTAATCTGTGATGTAGGAACTGGAAGCGGCTGTATTGGTGTCTCGTTAATTAATAGGATAATTAATGAGGAAGTTAATAAAAAGTATTTTTTCGAATTTGTTCTTACAGATATTTCTAAGAAAGCTTTAAAGGTGGCTAGAAAAAATTATGATGTTTTAATCAAAGAAGATAACAATATCAAAGTGGATTTTATTAAAACAAATTTATTAGAAAGAATTAGAGACGATATGGATATTATAGTTTCAAATCCACCATATATACCCAAGGAAAAAATTAAGTTACTTGATCATTCTGTTAGAGATTTTGAACCTGAGGTGGCTTTAGATGGAGGAGATAAAGGATTAAAAATTGTTAGAAAGTTGATTTATCAGTCTGTGAAAAAGCTTAATGAGGATGGGACTTTGTTATTTGAGATATATGAAGATCAACCAATTAACATTAAGTTTTTTGTAGAAGAGAACCTCGTGAATTGGAATGTTGATTTTAAAAAAGATTCTTTTGGTGAATGGAGATATGCAATTATTGAAAGAGATTAATTATTAAGCGGTAAGCATAAATCGAATAGCGAATGGCGGACAGCCATAGATCTTAACACGTGGAATGTATCAAAGCATTAACTTTCTTTCCTTCTTTTACTAATTTATTGTATTTCTTTACAGCTCTTTTAGATGTTAGAATTAGCAATTCAATTTTAATTTCTTTAGTTTTAGCCTTAAATCTATCTGATATTTCAACTGCTCCGAAGAATCCTTTTCCGATTATTATTACTTCTGGGTTACCTTGAAATAATTTTTCTGTTTCCCAATTGCCAATTTTATGGCTGGTGCCAAATAGCTTTTTAAGTTTGGGATAATCTCTTTCTTCGATATTATTGTTATAGATTAGTATATCGTGATATTGTTGGTCTTTTATGAATATTTTACCCCATTGTATTTTATTGATTTTGTTTCTCATATTAAATTATTAGTGGTTAGAGGAAAGCGACGAGTAGGGATTATTTCTCCTTAAATTTAATTGTTCTATATAAATGAATTTCAAGCTTTTTATGTTTCCATGTGTTTCCTAATAAGCCAGCTTTCTGACATAAGTGTGATAAAAATTCCTTGGCTGATTTTAAATCCTCCCAAACCTGAGGTAGAAAAGTTGCAGAATAAAACCCATAATGAATTATAACACCGGGTTTTTCTTCTTCAAGAATTCTTATTAAATCCTTTGTATTTTTATATTTTAATTTTTTTGGCTTATCAAGAACTGAAATTTCTATTTTAATTTTAGATAATTCCTGCTTTTTAAGCTGAGGGAAACGAGGATCATTAAAAGCTGCTGAATAAGTGTTTTCAATTATATCTTGATATAGTTTCTTTTTAGGGAGAAGTTTTCCAATGCATCCTCTTAGTTGTCCATTTTTTGTTAATGTTATAAAAGTAGCTCTTTTTTCTTTTAACTTTTTGGAAATGTCCGAATCCTTTATTTCTATTTCTTTTCCTGTTTTAAATATATGTTCAAGAGCCGATCTTGAGAGTTTTAATAATTGTTTTCTGTCTAATTTTGATATCTTCATCTACTATTTATAAAAAATAAATGAGCTGTAGCCCACAACTTTTGATTTATCATAAGCTGTATCGCCGGAGTTTTTGTAATCCAATAATTTTACCTTCCATTTTAATAATTTTGCTATTTCGATTGAGATTATAACTCCATCTGCTCCGCAGGCTTGTTCATGGTCTATTTCTGTATCTAAATTTAGTATTTGTTTATTTGTTTTATTATCAATTTTTTGAGCTTGTTTATAAGAAAGATAATGGCTTAGATCAGTACTGATAACTAATAATGAATTCTCATCCAGATAATTAATTATTGTGCCAGCTATTTCTTTATGATTTTGTATTCTACCAGTTATAAGAGGAATTATTGTAAATTTTTTTAGAATAGTTTGTAAGAAGGGTAATTGAACTTCTATGCTGTGTTCAAAAGTATGAATCTCATTAAGAACAGAAAAGGATGATTCATTTTGGATTTCTTTCCATAATTTTGAAGCTTGAATTATTCCTAGTGGTGTCTTCCAGTCAGTAAAATTAGTAAGAGCAATACCTTGAAAAAGTACTCTATGAGACGGTCCAATTATAAATATTTTATTGAAATTTTTATTTATCAATTGTTTATAAGCATGGACTGCAACTTGCGCCGAGTATTGGTATCCTGCATGAGGAACTATTACAGCTTTAGGATTTTTTATTCCTTTTATTTTTTTAGCTTTTTCTAAAAATTCATTAATCTGGTTTTTTAATTGATCAGGATCAGAGGAGTAGAAAGTCCCTGCTAAAACCGAAGGTCGTATAGTATTCATAAGTTATTAATTATATAATAAATTTATCAAATATATCTTACATAATATATCATAAATTTTATGGAGATCAGAGCTGATCCAGAAGAAAAGAAGCTTAGATCGAGAAGGAAAGCTATAAAGAAAGCAGCTATAGTTCTTTCAGGTATAGCTATTATAGTAGCTGTTAGTTATGGAGGGAGAAAGGTAAATTGGCTAATGAATACTCCCGAAGGACATGCTTATGCTCGTATGAAAACAACTCAATGGTTTGGAAGGTATTGTGGTGAAGTACTTCTTCAAGCGGGTAAGGAAAGATTTAATTCGTTATTTGAAAGAGAGGATTTCGTTTATACACCTGATGTTTTTAGATATGTTTGGGATAGAGATCAGGAAGGTTGTGTTAGTGCAAGATTTACTAGAAAAGTTGAAATCGATTTAGATAAGTCTATGAGAGAATCTGTAGCAGCAGGAATAGAACTCTTTGAAGCAAAGAACAGAAAAGGAGAGATGCTTTTTCATCAGTTGAGAATATGTAAAGATAGTGCTGCAAAGATGGGATTATATGCCAATTTACAGGTAGGAAATCCTGATACAACAATTTTTGAAAATACAGGAACTGAAAGAACGCATTATTTATTTATCGGATCGGCTAGTACTATGATTACTAGATATGTTGGAGTAGTTGATGATGAAGCCTCTCGAGAAGCAAGTAGTGGAAATCGTTTTAATTTACCAATTTTTCTAAATGGGA
Source organism: uncultured Candidatus Saccharibacteria bacterium (assembly GCA_964572065.1). Taxonomy (GTDB): domain Bacteria; phylum Patescibacteriota; class Dojkabacteria; order JAHIVN01; family JAHIVN01; genus CAZNER01. Next base: position 19,425 of record CAZNER010000007.1, on the reverse strand, counting down.
AAATGCATGAGCTAGAGGTAGGAGGAAAACTCGTTAGTGGAGAATTCTTAGATAATGCAATGACAATATGGAAAACAACAACTGGTGAAGTTGTTATAGATTTTATTCGAGATAGGACAGATATTCCTTCTGTTGACCAACTGGAATGGGCTACACAGACATCTCTTCCTTTGATTATTGAAGGAGAGATTGTAGCTAGGATTCCAGGTGATTCTACAGAGATTCCGGAAATCTTAGATGAGAGGGGTAATGTTATATTAGGAGAAAGAGAGATGGAAATGTTGTATGTATATTTTGCAAGCCAAGTTAGAGATGCTCCTCCAGTTGTTTATGGGATTACGGCAGATGGGGGGATAATTATTACAGTATTAACACCTGAGGTTGAGATGAAGGGGGTTTTAGATTATTTAAAAAATATAGGAGTTGTAAATGCTTTTGGAGGTGATCTGAATATGGGGACTTCAACAATAGTAAATTCAAGCGGAGAACGTTTGGTATATACTGCTAGTGGGCAATATAGATCAAGAGATCTAGATCCGGGTTTTACTGATGGATGGTTTGTTTTTTATTTAGAAGATTAAATTTATTTATAACTTACTCAATTTAACTCTTTTGAAAATACAAAACTAGAAATTTGTTTGCCTTTTTCTATCTCCCAATCAACTTCACCTGTAATTTTAAATCCATTTTTCTCCCCCAAATGTAAGACTCATTTATCAAGATATGGATGTTTTTTCTTAACAGGACAGTATAACTTAGTACACTTATGCATGTGTGCTATTTTTTCAAGTATTTTGATAAGTTTGCTTCCAAGTCCTTGATTTCTATATTCTTCTCTTACAGTTATTATTGAGATATATGCGAGTTTTCCATTTTTATCGTGGGTTTTTAAACAATTATGATTATATGGAGGAAATTTATATTTTTTGTGTTTTTCCCAGCCCAGATATGCTAGTACCTTATCCTTTTCCTTAATAATGATAAGTCCTTCCTTAAAAGCTTTTTCTATGGATAATAAAGTTTTTTTATTTACACCTCCATTCCTAAAAGTTTCTTGTTCTATTGAAAGTATTTGTTTTAAATCATTCATGATATTGATATTTATTAATTATACAGATTTTCATATGACATTTAAATGAGAATTGCTTATAATCCAATATATGAAGAAACATATAATTGACCTCCATTGGTATAACAAAATACAATATATTGTTATAATAACAATGATTTATCTAAGATTAAATTATTTGATTTTAAGTTTAATTTTAAAGTTATTGGTAAGAGATTATGTCCCAGATCTTTCTCTTTAAATAAATGAGGATATAAGAAGTGTTTAAAGAGAGAAGATTTAACAGAAATGAACTATCGCAGATGTAAATATTATGAAGATAAATGATATGGTATATAATTAGTATCTTATGAAGTTTTTATATTATAATTTTCAATCAACCGGAGTAATATGTCAGAAGAAACTTTATCGGAAGTTCCTAGGAAGGAAAAGGATTTTGGAAGAAGACTTTTTCTGAAGTTAGCGGGAGCGACAGTTGCATTATTCGTTTTGTTTAGAGAAATCAAGCTGCCAGAAGGTAAACCTAGCCAGCAGGTATCACAAGCTTTAAGACTTATATTAAAACTCATACGTGAGAAACCTATTGATGGGGAGAGAAAAGATGTATTAGCTGCTTGGTTAAAATTTAATGGAGTTGCTGAGTGGGGGGATAAGAAGGGGTATGTTTTAGCAAGTAGCTGTGTTAGACATTTTCTTTACGGAGATGGTGAAGATTTCAATATAGACAAATTATTTACTGATTCGGTTTTGAAATTTAATAGGAAGGGAGAGAAAGATAAAAACATTGTACTTGCATGGGTATTTGGGGATTTAATTACTAAAAAGTTTGAATCGTTTCAGAGTGATATGTCTTTGGAGAATGAACAACTACCATTATCTCAAGAGGAATTAGAGGAATTAATTAATAGTTCGCAAGAAAAAAGAGTGAATTTTTCATTTACTACATCATCGGATTCAGTAAATAAAGATGTATATTATAGTCTCAATAGATTTACTTTAAGGGTTGCTGGGATAGCTAAGGCGAGGTTAAGGGAAGATGGACAACTAGAGGTCGTATTAACTTCAGTAGAAATTCAAATTTATGATGAGTATGATTGGCTAAAGGGCTCTTTACCTGTTAAAACAGGGGCGTATTTAGGTGTTGAAATCGACAACTTTTTTTATCGTGTTTTTGGTTTAACAAAGACCTCTGAAAATCTGAGGGGGATTTTAGGTGACGATCGTTTTGATAAGTTGTATTTTGCTCGACCTGTTGTAATTTTGGACGAAGAAGGAGAACTTTTGGTTAAATATAGATTGGCGAAAAATTTTATTGTAAAGGCTAATTATAGTTTGCCTGAAATTCATTTTGAAGTTCCTTGGAGCGATTAAAAAGGTATCACTTCCAAACTCCTTCAATCTTTGTTCCACACTTATCACATTTCCCATTCTTCAATCCCTCAACTTTAGTATACCCCCAATCACGCTGGATAAGTAAATTATTGCATTTCGGACAAAAAGTGCTTTGTAAATCTTCGTTAAATGTGTTTCCTGCATAGACATATTTTAGTCCAGCTTTCTTGCCTATATCATATGCCTTTTTTAGTGTTTCTATCGGTGTCTCCAGTTTATTTTTCATTTTATACGTCGGGCTGAATTTTGTTACATGCCAAGGTATTGATTTAGATATAGATGCAATGAATTGAGCAATTTGTTCCAATTCTTTATCCGAATCATTTTCTCCAGGAATTATCAATGTTGTCAGTTCTACCCAAATGCCTTTTTTATAATAATATTTAATATTATCTAAAACCGGCTGTAATTTTGCCTTACAGATATTTCTATAAAATTTTTCAGTAAAAGCTTTCAAGTCAATATTTATTGCATCTAAATAAGGAGCAATTTTGTCTATAGCTTCTTTAGATGCATATCCGTTTGAAACATATATATTTTTAATTCCTTCTTCATGAGCTAGTTTTGCAGTGTCATAAGTATATTCGAAGAAAATTGCGGGTTCATTGTAAGTGTAGGCAATAATTGGAATATTATTTTCAATACATTCATTAACAATATCTTCTGGCGATAAATCATAGAGTGGGGGAATAGGGAAACTTGTATCCTTTGAAGCTTGTGAAATCCATGCATTTTGGCAGAAAGTGCAGGCAAAATTACAGCCGATTGTACCAATTGAATAAACCGAAGATCCTGGTAGAAAATGGAAAAATGGTTTTTTTTCAATTGGATCGATTCCGCTTCCAGAGGACTTGCCATATACTAAAAGATAAAGGTTACCATCTTTGTTTTGTCTTATGCCGCATATCCCTGTTTTGCCTTCTTTAATAGTACAATAATGATTGCATGCTGTACATTTGACAGTTTTATCTTTTATCTTCTTGTATAAGGTAGCTTTTTTCACTTCTACTTATTAATTTTAAGTTTGTCTAATATCTCTTTATGTACTTCTTCGATGGATTTTTCGCCGTTTATTTCTATTGCAATATTTTGATTCTTGTATAATTCTAGCATAGGATTTAGCTCTTTTATATCTTTATTGATTCTTTTAGTAGTAGCCTCTTTAGTTTCATCCTTTCTTTGATAGAGTTTTGCTCCGCATTTATCGCATATCCCTACAACTTTTGGTTTAGGAGATGTATTCACATTGTAAATAGCACCGCACTTTTTGTTAGAGCAAGTCCATCTTCCTGAAGCCCTGTGGACTCCTTCTTTTTTAGATATCTTGATGTAAATTATATGATTAAATTTGTGTTTTTTATTAAAAGCTTTAGCCTGAGCAATTGTGCGGGGGAATCCATCCAAAATAAATCCATTTTTATATTTATCTTTAGATAATTCTTTAGATACCAATTCTATTACAAGGTCGTCGGGCACATAATTACCATTATCTATATAGCTTCGAATTTTTTTACCAAGTGGAGAAGAAGTATCTATTCCTCGAAAAATGTCTCCGCTGGATATATGAGGAATGTTTAATTTTTTAGAAAGAAGCTTTGCTTGTGTTCCTTTACCGCACGATTTTATCCCTACAAATAGTGTTTTCATGTTGAAAATTAATAATATAAATTAACAAATATTGAGAATATCCAGAATATAGATGATACAGCTAGAATTAATATTGAGAAAATGCCTAAAATTTTAGGTGCAAACTTTTTAATTGGAGATGGATCGAAAGAAAGTGAAGGATCAAAGATATATCCAAGCAAAATACCACATACTAATCCTCCTATATGAGCCCAGTTGTCTATTCCAGGTACTAAGAATCCAAAGAAAAGATTATAAAGCACAAAGGGTACTAGCTGCATTTCGTCAATAGGAAGGTCAAAAGTGTATCTTTTCTTTGCCCAGCCGTTTCCAAGGAGTAATCCGGTAAGTCCGAATAAAGCCCCAGATGCTCCGGCTGAAACTCCTGTAGAGAATACAAGACTTAGGATACTGGCAGATAGAGCACAGAGTATATAAGTTGCTATGAATTTGGTTTTTCCGAAAAAGTTTTCTATAAATGGACCTAATTGGTATAAAGTATATGAATTAATAAGAAGATGTATAAAGCCTATATGAAGAAAGGCACAACTTATGAGCCGCCATACCTGTCCCATTAAAACCGATTCTTTATACAGTGCGCCAAACAGAAGTAGTATAATGGTATTAGTTGATCCTCCCAACAATTCCATTGCAAGCCAAATAATTATATTGATTACTATAATTATATAACTGATTTTTACATTAGTTTTAATTAATAAAAGGTATCTTTTCATCTTTTTTCTAATTAAATTACCATTATTTATTATATACGATTAAGTATTTCTTTTGTAATTTTTTTTAGTATATACTTCGGACTTTTTTATAGCAGAAATATGAAGATAGATAGTAAGTAATACAGGTTTTAATTAATTTAGAGAACTTATTTTATATAAACAGTGATAGGGGAGGTTATTTTCTTAGATCCATCAATACTTTCAATTTCCGCCCAGAGATAATAAGTGCCTGGTTCTGAATTTTGCCAACTGACCATATATTGACCAGTTTCGGTAGTTTTTTCTCCTATTCCGATTTCAAATGGATCACTTGATAATTTCTGAGCATAGAATATAACTTTTTCAGTATTAGGAAGAAAGCCTTCTGTTGATAGTCCATATATATCATCGGGTAATGTTATTTCAGAGTAATATTCTGGGTAAAGAATTGTGAAGTTTTCTGTAGTAGTTCCCTCGCCAGTTTGAGGAAGTTCTATGTTGCCTTCAGGATAGTAAGATACTGAAGACAAATATACAAGAGATCCAAGAATAGATCCAGCGCATATAATTACTACCGGCATAGTTTTACCCATAATATTCATAAGGTCAAGTTTCTTTTCAATCCTTTCGATTTTTTCTAACAAACCGCCAATAGATTTTTTCTCTTGTTTTTTTTCTGAGGAGTTTTTTTTCATATGATTTTTATTTGTGATAAGTATTTAATAATAAGATACTAGATTATTATTATTGTGTAAAGGTTTTCGATAGATTGATTATAGAGAATAATATTTTATTTTTTAGGGATTCCGTCAGGCCAGCAGTGGTTTTTGAAATCGCAATTTTCACAAAGTCTGTATTCTTTAGTTCTATTAAAATTTAAATTTCTTATCTCATCCATAGTTTCTTTAATTAGTATTTTTAAGTCCTCGATCTGGTCTCTGGAATATCTAAACATTTCTTTTTTGGGCTTTTTGTGCGGTTTAGGTTCAATAAAATCAAATTCTCCCTTTACTACTTTATAATTGAAATTTCTATCTAATTGCGATAAAAGTTTATAAAATAAAATTTGTCTTAGTAAGTCGCCATCTGAATATTTGGTTTTACCTTCAATTTCATTTCTAGATTTAGGGGCACCAGTTTTGTAATCTATGACCTTGACTTGTTTTTTGTCTTTATCCACCCATTCTATTTTATCTACTTTTCCTGTTAATGGTATATTCCCAAGCCTGATATTTCTTAATCCGAAAGGGTATTCTGTAAAAATTGGTTTTTTGAAATTCTTAAAATTATCTTTGTAATATTCGTCCAATACTTTTTTACCTTTCTTGAGTAATCTTGAAAAATCGTTTTCATGAAGTATTTCGTTTTCTAAGGCTTTTTTATATTCAGATACGAGGTAGCTTTTGCTTGGCAATTTATTTATCTGTTTATATTTTTTAAAATAATTCTCTAATGATTTATGCATAGCAGTTCCAAATGCAAGATGTGGGGGTTTTGCTCTTGGTGTTTTTAGTATATTATTTAGCTTGAATTTATAGGGACATTGCAAGTAAGTATTAAGTGCTGTAACACTTAATTTAAAATTAGATATTATTGAATTTAGGAAATCATTTTCTTCGATCTGCCTATTGTTGGTTTTGGGTAATTTTAATTGTTCCTGTATGTTTTCATTAAATTTATTTTCGATAGAGTTTGTATCAAATTTTTCTGTATATTTAGTATCTATTTCGTGCATAAACATTGAAGGCACGCTTTCTTTTCTATAGCCCTGACTTGAATACTTATCTGCATATGTTATGAATATTTGTTTTTTTGCTCTTGTTAGAGCAACATAAAAAAGTCTACGATCATCCTCATTCTTTTCTTTATCTTCTAAATTAACATTTTTAAGTATTCCTGATGGCAGCTTTAGAGGGTCTCTGAATACTTTATTCCCCCATTTTTTATCAATACATTTTGCTATAAACACATAGTCGAATTCTAAACCTTTAGATTTATGTGCTGTTATTAACTTAACTGCATCTTTATCTTCATCTCTAATATTTTCTTTGATTTTTATATTGTTTTCTCTCATTAAATCAATGTTCTTGAGGAATTTTTCTAAATTTAGAGTATGGTCATTATAATTTATATTTTTTATTTCATTATAGAGCGTATTTAAAGTATTAATGCGGCTTATGTTGTATTTATCTGAAAGAATATGATCTAAGAAACTAGATTCCTGTATTAAATTCTCAAAAAATTTTGTAAATGTTAGATTGGAAGCAGATTCCTGCCACTTGTTTAAATCGTTTACAAGGTCTATAAGCTTCTTTGGGTTTGATAAATCTATTTCGTTAAAAATATCCTGATCTAATATCACATCGATGATATTCATCTTTTTTTCAGTTGCGAATCGTGAGAGTTTTAATATATCAAGCCTATCTAAATTTAAGAATTCAAAGTTAAGCAGTGTAAAAATATCTATATCATTGTTAGGCTTAGTTTTTAAGTCGTTGATTACCTGCATTAATAAGAGTAGCTTGTTAATATCGCTGTCTTCAAGTATGTTTTTCTCTGTTGATATTTCGAACCTTATATTTACACTTGATAAGGAATTTTTTATATCATCTATATCTTTATTCTCTTTAACGAGTACAGCTATTTTGTCTGGATCAGTTCCTTTTTTGATTATTTCTTTAATTTTTTGCGCGAGAAAATAATTTTCTATTTCTCCGCTTGGGAACTGGGCTATTTTTATAGGGATATCCGATCTTTTTAATTTACTCTTAAGATTTTTATCCACTTCTTTTAATTTTAATACATTTTTCTCTATTAAACTTCTTGATGCATCGAGTATTAACTGGCTGCTACGGTAGTTTGAAGTTAAAGTTATAAGTTTTGATTTTTCAAATAATTTTTTGAAGTAGAGTACATTTTCTAATGAGGCTCCTTGGAATCTGAAGATAGATTGTTCATCATCACCGACTACAAAAATATTAGGCTCTTCCCAATGGTCTGTTAATAATTTAATAATCTCGTTTTGGGCAGAGTTAGTGTCTTGATATTCATCTACTAATATATAAAGATATTTTTCCTGGAGAGATAATTTCGAGTCTTGATTCTCCTTAAGTTTAGAAACAACCAGATTTATCATATCTTCAAAGTCATATCTCTTATTTTCCTTTAACTTTTTTTGATATTTTTTGTAAATAGATAATAGTTCTTTTTGTTTTTGAAGATCTTGTTGTTCTTTTTGGTATTTTGAGTATGGTTTGTTAGTTCTTGGATTTATTTTCTTATCTATATTTTTAACTCTTTTTTCTTCATTATCAAGTATAGTTTTAAATTTAGTTGGAGTTATTCCTTCTCTTTTGAGTTCTTGTATCTTATTTACTAAACTGTTTATATAGTAATAGGGAGAATTCGCAGGACGTAGAAGATCTAAATCGGTTGAATCAATGATTTCTTTAAACAACTGTATTCTTTCTAGTTCTGATAAGGTGGTAGTATCTTCAGATATTAAGAAATACTCTGAAAATTCATGAATAACATTAATGCAAAAGGAGTGGAAGGTGTTGATATTTACATAGTAAGCAGCTGTACCAATTATATCGATAAGCCTTTCACGCATTGTTTTGGCTCCACTTTCAGTAAATGTTAAAGCAAGAATATCATGGGGATCTGTATCAGTTTTTTTTAATATGTTTGCTATACGCATTGTAAGGGTCAAGGTTTTACCTGTACCTGGTCCAGCTATTATCATTATTGGTCCGTTGATAGCTTCAATAGCTTGCTTTTGTTCCTTGTTTAATTTTTTATAGATATCGTTAAATTTAGACATAAAGTTGTTTGTTAATCAAGATAAACTTGTGTTTCTATCCATCTTTGATAATCGCTGAATCCTTTATTCTGTCCTTCACCTAATTTTATTGCTTTTTGAAATTGTCTTACATGGCTGGAAGCATAGTCAACTGCATGAACAATTGCAGCTTCAATAGTTGCCTGTTTAATTGGGGAGCCGTATTCAAATTGGACTTGATGTTGGTGGGATAAAATTATATGCTCTAATTTCATCCAAAGTTTTTTAGGAAAATTTTTAGGTAAGTAAGATTTCACTAATTCTACTCCCTGCGTAATATGTCCGATTAATTTTCCAGCTGTTGTTCTAATTATTGATGTGTTTTTAACTTTAAGCTCATATACTTTTCCAATATCATGAAGTATTATCCCAGCTATAACTAAACTCCTATCGGCTTCTTTATAGTATTCAAAAATTGGTTTTGCTGTATCTATCATTTCAAGAGTATGTTCCATTAACCCCCCAATGAAATCATGATGCACTTTTTCAGCTGCGGGAGTTCTTTTATATCTTTTTACAAATGTTTCATCTTTAAAAATATTATTTAGAAGAAGTTTTAGATTTTTATTTTTTAGCTTGGTTATTTCTTCTTGGATTCTTTTATACATTACATTTAAGTTTTTATCACTTGCTTGAAGGAGGTCGGTAATATCATAGTCTTCTGTTTTATTAAGTTTTTTAATTATGAATTGTAGTTTTCCATTGTATCTGCTTATATCTCCACTGACCTTAACTACATCTCCGGGATTTAGGTTACGTATATCACAATTATCAAAGTTGTCCTGCCAAATTTTAGCTGCAATTTCACCTGATCTATCTTGTAACACTAATCTATAGTATAAATTTTGGTTTCTTGTTTTATGTTGTTGAATTTCTTCAATAGAGAATACTTCGTCAGTTACTGAATTTCCTTCTTTTAGATCTTTAACAAATATTTTCATTAATTTTAAGTAATAATTTAATAAGTATATTTTCTCAAAAATTCGTTTCAATTTAAAGTAAATTTTATTTGATAATAGTATTGTATTTGTTATATCATTTGTTTATAACTGTAAGATATTTTAATTTTTAAAATAAATAAATGGACGAGAAAAAGAGATTAAAGATAAATGTTCCTTCTGATAGGGCTGAAGCTAGATATAGTGATTTCACTATTGTTGCTAAAAATGTACTTGGTTTTAATATTGATTTTGCTCAAAGAATTCCAGGAGGGAAGCATTTAAATCTTGTTGCAAGGATAGCAATGAGCCCGCAGCATGCAAAGTTATTCCATAAAATTTTAGAGAAGAATATAGAGCAATATGAGAAAAAATTTGGAGAGATAAAAATGCCGGAAGTTTCTAAGCCGGTAAAAAATCAAGGTGTGATTCACTTTACTAAATAATTTTTAGTTGAAAAAGTATGTTGAAATTTTAATGAATAAATTGAAATTGTTTGACGTTATAGGTTTTGTATGTCATACTATAAATAGAATTTAATTACTAAATGTTATGGATTTAAAAGATATATCAATATTAATTTTAGCCGTTGGGATAAGTACAAGTTGTGTTGGAATTAGCATTCAGATAATGAGGCTGTTGTCTGTCATTACTGAGAATGTGAGAGATTTACGTAAGACCGTAAAAAATGTGGGAGTTTTGACTGATGATCTTGTTAAGAATCAAAGGTTGATTAAGGAAGGGATTGAAACTATTTTAGAAATTATTCAGAAAATAAAAAATACTGTAAATTTGTTGTCAAATAAAATAATTCAACCTATTACAATAATATTTGGCTTTCTTACTTCTGTTAGTGAATCGGTGGAAAGAATAAAAAGCAAATTTGGTAAAAAAGACAAATAATTTAATTTATCTATTAAATATAATAAAAGGATGAGCAAAAATGATGGTTCAATTTCATTTGTATCAGGAGTTGTTTTAGGTGCTGCAGTTGGAGGTTTGATGGGGATTCTATTCGCTCCTGATTCCGGAGATGAAACGAGGAAGAAATTATCTAAAAAGGGTAAGAAGATGCTAAAAGGTATTAAAGAGGGTGCACAGGAAGTTGGTGAAAAATTAGAACCTAAAATTGAAAACGTTAAAAAAGAGATTTCAGAGAAGATTGAGGAAGCCAAGGAAGGTTTCAATAAGGGAATGAATACTGTTAAAAAATAATGGGTGTTTACATTTTCTCAATAAATCACTATAATTACAGTCCTAATGTCGATTCAAGAATATAATATTAGTTTATTTACTTATGGTAATAGAATTAAATAACCAAAATTTTGAGGAAGAAGTGATTAATTATAAAGGGTTGGTGCTAGTAGATTTTGGTGCACAATGGTGTGGTCCGTGCAAGATGATTGAGCCTGTAATTGAGGAAATTGCTGTTGGTTTCGAGGATAATGATGGGATTAAAATATGCAAGCTTAATGTTGATGAAGCTGGAGAGATAGCACAAAAATATGGAATAATGAGTATTCCTGCATTAAAGTTTTTTAAAGATGGAAAAGTTGTTGATGAGTTTGTCGGTTTACAACCAAAGCAAGTTATTGAAGGAAAAATAAATGAACTTATTGAAAAGTAAACTTTTATGATATAATATCCGTATTATATGGTTATATAATTGTACAAATGGCGATAGACAAAAGTAAGAAAAAGAAAATAATTAAGAAGTATCAGATACATGAGAAGGATACTGGTTCTCCCCAAGTACAGATAGCTATACTGACTGAGAGAATTGATGAGTTGACTAATCATTTATCGAAGCACAAAGGCGATTTCCACTCCAAGAGGGGACTTCTTCATTTAGTAGGTCAACGAAGGAGACTTTTGCAATATTTAGAGAAGAAAGATCCTAAGGAATTAAAGAAGCTTAAAAAAGATCTAAAAATTGATTAAAAAATTTATGTTTAAGTAAATTTATTTATGTGGGCAGTAAATGCCCATTTTTTTTATTATAGGTAAATTGCATAGGATGTTATTTAAACGGCGTAGAACATTATTCAAAAAGAGTAAAAAATTTAAAAAGAGCCTTAAAAGAAGAAAAAGGTTTAGGCTACAGTTTATGTTTCGAAAAGTAAAAGGTGTGGTTTTAATTTTATCAAAGAAAGTATTTAGAAATAAATTAGTGAGTTATGCTTCCTTAGCAATATTGATAGCTGTATTGGTAATAATTGGAAGGTTTGTTTTATTTAGTTCAAAATTTGATATCAAAACAATAGAAATAGATGGATATAATAATGTTGAAAAAAGTTTTCTGGATGATCAATTATCAGATATTATTGGCAAGAATATTTTCTTTATAAGGGCATCGGGTTTGAAAGAAGAGGTTTTGAATTACTCTGTTTTTATAAAGTCAGTTCAAGTTGAGAAACATTTACCAGATAGGATAAATGTTCATTTGGAAGAGAGGGTGCCTTACATGGTATGGATCAATTTATCTGGTTGTTATCTAGTTGATGAGGAAGGATTCGTACTGGAGGAAATTTTAGATTTTAAAGATCTAAAAATATCTGAAGAAGATGTTGATTTGTTAAAAGGATATGGTAATTTAAAGGAATATGAGGATAGTATTGAAGAAGCAAAAGATACGGATGGCGAAGATGAACAACAGAATGTAGATAATGAAAAAGAAGAAGATGATGAGACTGAAGATGAAGTAGAGGTAGAGGAAGAGGAAGAGAGGGAGGATGATCATTTAACTCTTGAAGAAAGATATGCTCAAATAGAGAAGGAGAGAAAGGAAGTTATTTCAATGGTGGATCAATTCTGGAGAACAAATACTGAGTTAATTCCGGATAAGTACAGTACTTACTCTTATATATATAGTTATGAACAGAAGGATTACCAAATACAGGAAGTTATGGACCCTGCTATTATTTCAGCTTCAAAATTGTGTATTGATATAGATTTTTTTTCAGAGAAGGTTCTGAAATATATATGGGAGAGTGAGTATAGGTTTGTGCTTAATTTTAAATTTATGCGTAAGATTGTTTTTTCTACAAGACGTGATTTTAATGATCAGATTTATGATTTGAAGGTATTGATACGGGATTTGAATAACGAAGGTAAGAATTTTACATATATTGATCTTAGCAGTGATATACTAGTATATGAATTTGAGGAATAAATTTGAAGAATTATTTATATACTGATAATTATCTGTATACAATCAAAATTTGATCGACTTGACAAAATACCGTAAGTAAGAAAAAATATACATACTTAATTAGAATTTTTGAAAATATAAAAAAGTAGGGTATATTAGTTAGTAGATAATTATTTATAAGAAAATATAAAACATGGCGAAAAGAATAATTACAGCTTTGGATGTAGGGTCTTCAAAAGTATGTGCTGTTATAGCTTCGGTTGAGGAAGATAATATGTCTCAGGTTATTGGTGTTGCTAGCCAGCCTAGTGCAGGTATAAAAAAAGGAGTAGTTGTAAATATTGATGATGCTATAAATACAATTGCCTCAACCTTAGAGGCAGCTGAACGTATGGCGGGTATTACAGTACCTTCGGTTTATCTATCAGTTTCAGGAAAGCATATTACGAGTATAAATAATAAAGGAGTTGTAGCTGTATCCACAGATGAGATTGTTCCTGAAGATGTTTTTAGAGCTATAGAGAGCGCTCGTACGGTATCAATTCCAGCTGGAAGGGAAATACTGCATGTTATACCTAGAGAATTTATAGTTGACTCGCAAGGTGGAGTAAAGGATCCTGTAGGAATGACAGGTACAAGATTAGAAGTTGATGCTCATATCGTTTCTGCTACTTCTACTGTACTACATAATTTATTGAAATGTGTACAGCAGCTGGGATTAAAAGTAGATGATGTTGTTTTTAGTGGATGGGCATCGTCAACTTCTGTTCTAACTGATACTGAGAAGGAATTAGGTGTTATGCTTTTAGATATTGGTGGAGGGATTACTTCTATTACGACTTTCGTAGAAGATGCAATTACTTATAGTGGTTGTGTACCATTTGGAGGTGTAAATGTAACTAGTGATTTAGCTATTGGATTAAGAGTGAATTTGGATGATGCGGAGAAAATAAAGGTTAATGCTGCTGATATACTTAAAGGAAATAAGGTAAAGAAAAAAAGTATTGATATTAATTCAAGTGATAAGCAGGATAAAAAATCTAAATTTGTTGATATTTCTTCTTTAGGTGTAGAAGGCATGAAAGAGATTGATCAAGGTTTATTTGATGAAATAATTGAGGCTAGGTTGAGTGAAATTTTTGATTTAGTCTTAGCTCAGCTTTCTCAAGCAGGTTCAAATGTTGAAATGCCGGCTGGGGTTGTCTTAACGGGTGGTACTGCACAATTGCCTAATATAACGAGAATAACTAAGAAGGTGTTTAAAGTACCGGCGAGAATAGGTTATCCGAAGAGTCTTGAAGGTTTAGTTGATGAGATTTCTGGACCAGCTTTTTCTACTATTCAGGGATTGGTTTTATATGGATCTGATAGTAATGGTGCAGGAGGAATCGGTGAGTCAGGAGGAATTTCTGGTGATAAAGGTGTGGATGTATTTTCTAAAGTAGGAAGATGGTTTAAGAATTTGATTCCTTAGAAATGTTAATTTTAAAATATGTTTTAATAGACCTATGTTAATAAAGCCACAATCGTCATCATTAGCAAAAATAAAAGTTATAGGTGTTGGTGGAGGAGGTAGCAATGCTCTTAATAATATGATTAACAATTATAACATTGAGGGAGTAGAATTTATTGCAATTAATACTGATGCTGCAGCACTTTCGTCTAATCAAGCAGAGGTTAAGTTGAGAATAGGAGAAGAGTTAACTCGTGGACTTGGAAGTGGAGGGGATCCTGTAATAGGTAGAAAGGCTGCAGAAGAAAGTATTGATTTGATACATGAAAATTTAGCAGGAGCTGATATGATTTTTTTGACTGCGGGGATGGGAGGTGGAACTGGAACAGGAGCTGCACCTATTATTGCTGGAATAGCAAAGAATTTAGGAGCATTAACAATTTCTATAGTAACGAGGCCATTCATCTTTGAAGGTAAGAAGAGAACAAAAACTGCTATGGAAGGAATAGAAGACTTAAGAGATAAGGTTGATACTTTAATTGTTATACCAAATCAAAGAGTATTAGAGATTGTTGATAAAAATGTTTCTTTTCTAGAAGCTATGAAAAAAGTTGATGATGTTTTAGGAAATGCAGTTAGGAGTATATCGAATCTTATAACTCAAACTGGTCTTATAAATGTTGATTTTGCTGATGTAAAATCAATTATGACGAATGCTGGTACTTCATTGATGGGTATAGGGTCTTCTTCAGGAGAAGATAGAGCTGCTGAAGCTGCAAGGCAAGCTATAGAGAGTCCTTTATTGGAATTATCGATAGATGGAGCCACAGGAGTGCTATTTAATGTTATTGGTGGAAAAGATCTATCTATGCATGATGTTGATGAGGCAGCTCAGATAATATCTAATGCAGCTGAAAGTAATGCAGATGTGATATTTGGCGCTACTATAGATCCTGATCTTGAAGATGAGGTTAATATCACTGTTCTTGCCACTGGGTTTGATAATGGTATAAGAGGTGAAGGTAGTCCAATTGGATTAGACAAAGCTGTTTCGAACCTAAAACCAGAGGAAGTTAAAACACCCAAAGATGATAGAAAGAAAAAGGTTAGAAAAGGTGAAGGTGATGATTGGTTAGAGACACCAGCATTTTTAAGAAGACAGAAAAAGGAGTAATATTTAATTTTCTTAAAGTTTATTATTTACTGTTGAATTGCAGTTATAACTAATCTTCTACTATTTAACCCCGGAGGTGAGCAAGTCATTAATGTTAGTGTTTTCCCTCCATTATTTTGTAATACTTCAACGTCATCAGGGTTAATTTCTTTAATTTTCTTTATTGTATATTTATAATTTTTATCTTCAAAATTTATTTTTATATTATCTCCTATATTTAATTTAAACAGTCTTGTAAAAGCTGTAACTACATCATCAGGATTTTTTTCTGCATAATCACCAGCAGCGCTATGTCCGTAAATTAATACATTTCCGTTTCCGCCAGGTAGATTAGATCCTTTGAAATGAGCAAGACCTTTGCCTAAGGCATCTTGGTATACACTTTCTTTACTACTATCAACATTTGCTGTAACGGGGGCTTCATTAATTTGAATTTCTTCTATAGTTAAATAGAATTGCCCTGTATATTCTTGGGTTTCTGAACTATCTTCATTGTCGTTTAATATATTTGAAAAGTAATCAGAACCAGGATCTGATATATATGATGAGCGTATCTCTTCATAACTTTGAGGTACGAGTGATATAATTTCTTGATTAAGTTTGTCGGAGAATTTGGCTTGTATAAAATGGATGAGATAGGGTTTCATTTGTCCATATAGTATTATAAAACCACTGAGTATAAAGACAAAGGGGATTATAAAAGATATTGGTTTAATATGGGTCAACTTTTGTGAAATTTTTAATGTTATTCTGTCTAGAACAGTTGCTATAGTAACTGTTCTTTTCTTTTTTTTAGTCTTTGTGGGTTTCTCTTTAATTTTAAGTGGTGCTTTTTTATATTTATATAGTGCCATATGTGCTACTTTCAATTAACTTACGTTAAATATCATAGCATATTTAGTGAGGATTGAGTAGGATATTTTCTCATTTTTTTAGTAGTTTATAACTCAAGAAATAGAGAATATGCTATTTGTTTAATTTATATTGTAATGATAAAATAAATGCTACTTTTAGAAATATGAAAATAAATAAGAGAGATAGAAAAAAATTAAAAAAGTTGATGAAACAAGGGCAAGTGCAAGGGTATTTGACACAGGATGAAGTGCTTGAGAAATTCCCCGAGATAGAAGAGGATTTATCTTTATTAGAATATATTATCATCAAGTTGCAAGAATCAGGAATAGAGATAATTGAGCCTATTGAGGAAGAAGAAGAACCAACGGATACTGAGAGAATGGATTTTGATCGTAAGATTCAAGTATTGAAAAAGATTCGTTCTCATATTTCTACAGATCCAATACGAGCATATCTTCATGAGATAGGAAAGATTCCTTTGTTAAATGCGGAGGAAGAAGTAATACTTGCAAAGAGAATTGAAAAAGGTGATCAGGAGGCAAAAGATTTATTAACAACTGCAAACCTGAGATTAGTTGTAAGTATAGCCAAAAAATATGCTAAAAGAGGACTTGATTTATTAGATTTAATTCAAGAGGGGAATATAGGTCTTATGAGGGCTGTTGAGAAGTTTGAGTATAGAAAAGGTTTTAAGTTCTCGACCTACGCAACATGGTGGATTAGACAGGCAATAACCAGAGCAATTGCCGATCAGGCAAGGACTATAAGAATCCCAGTGCATATGATAGAGACGATTAATAAGTT
Organism: uncultured Candidatus Saccharibacteria bacterium; assembly: GCA_964572065.1. Lineage (GTDB taxonomy): Bacteria > Patescibacteriota > Dojkabacteria > JAHIVN01 > JAHIVN01 > CAZNER01. The sequence goes on along the minus strand of CAZNER010000007.1, from coordinate 2,409 downwards.
AAGTAAAGTCATAAATAAGCTTTCTGCGAAGCTTGGAAGAAGTCCTAAACCTGAAGAGATAGCTGAGGAAATGGACATGGAAATAGAGAAAGTACATGAGATTATTAAAATTGCGCAGAGACCTTCTTCTTTAGATGCACCTATTGGTGAAGATAAAGATAGTAAATTGGGAGATATTATCCCAGATGAATATAGTGTTCTACCCGCTGATATAGCGAGCTGGGCATTCTTGAAAAAACAGGTAAATAAGATGCTGAAGAATTTGACCGATAGAGAGAAAAAAGTACTAGAATTACGTTTCGGTTTAAAAGATGGTGTATCAAGAACACTTGAGGAAGTAGGACATGAATTCAAAGTTACAAGGGAAAGAATTAGACAGATTGAGGCAAAAGCTCTTAAAACACTTAAGTCCCCTGAGATAAAGAAAGCATTTAAGGATTACTTAAAATAGTAGGATTTCAGTCTATGCTTTAGTTGTGGGTATATATTTATATCATTTTGATAAAATTGTTTCTATTTGACAAAAAAAACTTCTTTGTGTATTTTTAGACATATCTTTTTTAATTTAGAGAATTAAGTTCAGAATTAACTAGGCTGCCTTCAACTTTGATAGATATCAATTTAAATCTTCAATAAAGTTAACAAACTGCACAGCTAAATTTATCTATGAATTTTAGTTATTATTATTTTTATATGAAAAAGTTGCTAAATAATTTGAATCTTAAGCAGATTAAGATAGGATTAATTATAGGAGTTATTACAGTAACGTTGATGGGTGGTGCTTATTACTTCGGATATTATCAGAGAAAAAGATATAATAATTTAGATGAAGGGGGTAATTTTTATAAAAATATTTCTGATAGAGAAGTTTATATTAAGATAAAAGAGGATTGTAGCAGCTATAGTGAAGAAAATATTATAGAGAATAATAAAATTATTAGAAGATATTGTATTAATTATATTGAAAATGAAAGTGTTTTTGATGCTATGAAGAGATTAGAGGAGGAGAATAGTGATTTTTCTTTTAGCTATGATGATGCCGATTTTGGTATATTTGTAACTTCAATAAATAGTTACCACCCTGACATTAGAAATAATTTTTGGGCTTTTTTTATAAATGATAAGGTAGATACTGAATCGATAGATGAATATATAGTACAAAAGGATGATGAGATTAGCTTTTTAATTGAAGAGGTGGAATTGTAAGTTGTTATAAATATTGATATTTTGATGTATATATAGTAATGTTTTATAGTTAGATTTTACAAGTATTTTGTGAGTAATAAGTATTTAAGAGTTATAATTGTTTTTATCTTCATATTTCCTTTATTCTTTTCAAGTGCAAGTGATATTAAAGCTCAAGAATTTCAGACAGTAACTCTTACATCAGCTAAAGATTCTATGATAGTTGAAGATGATTCTGCAAATTATGGCAGTAGCTCAAAACTTTCAGTAGGGAATGAGGGGGAGTATAAATCTTTTTTAGTAGCATTTGATTTAAGTGTAATTCCTTCTAACGCTGCAGTAGATAGTGCTAATTTAACTTTAATTCAAACTATTTCTGAAGGTAGTGATATAACATTAAATGCTTATAGGGTTACATCTTCGTGGATGGAATCAACAGTTTCTGGTACAGATAAACCTGAATTTGATGCGGGTTTTGTCTATGGAGCTATGACTGTAGACAGTAATTTAGGAGAAAAAAGTTTTAATCAGGATTTGTCCGATTTAGTTCAGAATTGGGTTTCTGATTCAAGTTCTAATTATGGATTTTATTTTGAATCAGTATCTGAATCCTCATTTTTACATGAATTTGGAAGCAAGGAAATGAGTGGAAGTAATCCATCTCTTATTGTATCTTATACACTACCTGATGAAGACCCACCTGTCATTACGGGTATTACAGTTTCTGATGTAACAGTTTCAAGTGTAAAGATTAGCTGGCAGACGGATGAGAAGACAACAAGTTTTGTAGATTATGGAGGAACAGAAAGCTATGGGATGGTTTCAGGTAATGATGATTTAAGTACAGATCATGTTGTTGAGATAGGATTGTTAGAAGCCGATACTACATATCATTTTAAGGTCAGGTGTAAGGATGAATCTGGCAATCAGGCTGAATCAAATGATATGACTTTTGTGACTATTGAAGATGGAGATGACGAGACAAAAGATCAGAGCGATAAATCGGACGAGACTGTGTCTGAAGAAATAGATCCTCCAAAAAATTTAAAATTAAATAGTGGTGGGGAGGATGATTCATATTTTGTTGAACTTAATTGGGATCATTCAACAGAAGAAGATTATGATGGTTATAGAATTTTTAGAAGTAAGGATGATAATACTTCTTATATTTTATTAACTGAAGTTGGTAGGGAAAAGACGTATTATAAAGACAGTGATATCGAA
>CAZNER010000006.1:0-42110 GCA_964572065.1 uncultured Candidatus Saccharibacteria bacterium | reverse complement strand
GTATCTCTATTCCCCTTCGTATATAATAACATTTATATATTTCTAAGCAAATAAAAATAAGGGGCTCGATTATAATCTAGTAATTAATATATTTAGGGATAAATAAAAATGAGGCGATAAAACCCCTTGTTGCAATTAGGATTTTTATTGATAACTTTTTAAAAAAATGATTAATATAAAACAATTAAAATATATTCTTTATTATTTATTTAGATTTATAAAAAAACCCGCATAAAAAAGAAAAGGGGTTGACCATTTGATTACTTTTAGGTGTATAATTTTTTGTCTGAATCAGCCTTGGTGTATAATTTTTTAATGAAACATGGCAAGTATAAAAAGACAGTAAAAAAAGGCTTCAAGGACACAAATTAAGACGAAAAATCCAAGGTGGCTGGATGGTGTATATTTTAAACTACAACAACATCCTCGTTTCATAATTCAGCCTCCTTGGTTCCTACAAATCCATCTTTATATTTAGCATCAAGTTTAATTAAGAACTCTGAAATGTGCTTCAAACATACAGTATCAAAATATGTATCTTGGTATGGTTCAAATATGTGCTTTTTCCATTCTGGCTTAAAAAATATTTTACCAAGTTTCCATCCTGATTTATTCTTGACATCATATACAGATTCATATGGCTCGTTTTCATCTTTTTCAAATTTTACAAATCCTTTTCCCATTATTCAGCCTCCTTGGTTTCCTACTCTAAATCTTTAATCTCCATCTTTTTAATTATTGTTAGCCATAGCTTACCACATTTACTACATTTCTCTGCATGGTAAAAATCTGATTGCAGCAAGAGTCCCGCACAATCTGGACAACGTGCTACATGGCCTTGGTGCCATTCTGGCTTTATTTTCTTTTTCATTATTTAGCCTTCTTTTTTCTATACTCTTGAAAACTATCTTCTGCACTTTGTATTGCAGATGTTATTAAGCTGTCTTCCCACTCATACATTTTGTAGAGTATTTGTTCTAAGAGTAATTCTCCGTCTATCCAAGTAAATTTACAGCCTTCTCCATTTTCATCATCTACTATTACTTTTACTTTATCTAAATACATCTTAAAATACCTCTAATTTTTGTAGCTCAGTCATGTTTATCTCTAATCAAGTTTCCATAAACAGAATACGCTAAATGCTGATAACATAACAATCTTCACACAACCAGAAATATTCGAAAGGTTTTGCTCCATCAATGTTACTGTATAAAGGAAATTGGGTCATCTGTTTTCCACATTTAGGACATTCCATTATTCAGCCCCCTTGATTCCTGCACAAAATCCTTGTAGTATTCTTTCTCCCTCTTCTTGTGAAACTTTGACCTCTGTATCACTGTGTCTTAATCTCCAGAAAGGAAGACCCATTTCACCATGTTCAACTACCTCTTTATAAGTTCTTACTGTTACTTTATAATCATATATTATTTTAGTATGACCACAATAGCTACAAGTATTTCTATGTACCTCTGTCCATGATACACTGACTATAGCAACATGGTTCCCTGAAAATTCTTGATTACCAACTTTCAATTTCATTATTCAGCCTCCTAGTCTTGAATCACCAAAGTATTAACCAGCTTCCTTTCCCCACACTTGGGGCATTTTTTCTTACAGCACTTGCTTGATTTTACTTTATTCAAGCAATTGTCACATCTATATACATAAATTGGCATACTCTCAAATCCTCATAAAAGCCCAGAAACGGGTCTCTGAGCTCTTTTAAATCCATTAATCAAATACTACCTTTTTAAGCCTACTTGGCTCCTATCATGTTTCAGAAATGAGATATACTACTATTATGAGACATGTTAGAATAAGAATGTTTAATTTTATGTCAGTTCTACTCATTTTCTTCTCCACTCTCCACAAAAGTCTTTTTTATCCTTTATTGCAATCTGTGGAAATCTGTAACACCACTTTCCATATTTAAAGTATTTACAGGTCTCACACACCTTTTCAATTCTCTTCCTCTTTTTTGGCAATCTACCATCCATCCCTTTTTGCAAATATAAATTACACTTATCAAAAAGATAAGTGAGCTCCCAAATAGTGCACAGCACCAAAAGAAGGGGTATAGTGTACTACACAATAATGTAATAAAGTAAATAGTCTTCATTTCTTTATTTCCTTAAATTCAGGCAATTTTTTACCCTTACATTTACCATTACATTTACACTTTTCTTCTTTTTGTATGGGTAAGAATTTTTGGAATCTCACTTTGTTTTTTATTTGTAATCTAGTCATCATTGTTTCTATGCATGTTTTGTAGCCTATTGGATAAGTAACTATAGTAGTCATACCACACTTTTCACAAAATAGGTAATGACCAGTCTCATCTCCTAATGAATCTATTATTCTGTCATCATTGCCACAGTGGCTACAAGGTCTTTTACGCCCCAGCTTTTTACCTAGCAAAGTTTCAAATACCAGCTTGTACTCGATAGCTCTTTTTCTCTTTCGTATAGCTTCAGCATCTTCGACTCCTTTTGATTCTGGATTCTTGCTGAGTATATCTCGGCAATCTGTGAAATAAAAGTAGTCTAAATTGTCAATGTCAAATCTATGAACTGTCTCTCTATCCCCATTTGACATTTTTTTGTAGTGTCTCACTATTCCCATAAGCCAAGCTCTGACTTTAGCTTTATCTTTAGCCTTTAAATCTAAATCATTTAGTGTTCTCATATTCTATGCACTCTCCACAATGGGGACAATAATCTAATCTGATACTCTCAGTTCCAGTAACCCTATCTATTAATATTGAACACCATACTGCTTTATCTCTTGTACTTATTTTGAATAATTCATTTTCCAAAGCTGCCTGCATTTTCTTACAACAAATTCTAATTTTCATTATTGCCCTCTTTTATATCTAATATATTTATCAAACATTCTATTTAAATTACTTCTCTTAATTGGTAAATGATTTAATGTCCTGACGACTTTTAATCTGTTATTTGATAAACTTAGACCAATCTTGGTGCGATTATAATTATGTGGAAATTCTACTCCCATGAAATCGCATATTTTTCTTATAATATAATCATTATCTATTTTAAAGTCTTCATATGATAATACTAGAACCCTGTTAAAATTAGCCTTTAAAGCTTTTATGTAGTAATAGAAATCTGCATAATCGTAATTAAATATTTGATTTTCCCATTCATCATAAGTTAGAGTACCACCGCCTTTAACGTAAGTAGAGTACAAAGATTCTTTCCAGTCCTTTTCTCTAATCATTACTATTATATTAGCATCAGGATAATACATTTTAATTCTATACATTCGTTGTGCTCTAACATTTATATCATTTGATTTATGAGGCATCCCACTTAAGTTTTCCTTGCTGACTAAAGTTTTACCTGAATATGTGTTTCCAAATTTAAACTTACCTATATTTGTAGCAAAGTAATTGTCTATCCCTTTAATATAAGGGAATACATTACGCTGCAAGAATGTGCTTCCTGTTTTGTGCAGTCCTATATGGAAATACATATTACTCATTCTTTCACCTTAAGAGTAATCTCCCATGTAAGGCTGGCTATTTCTGGATAACTCAATGCTAGTTCTTTTTTAATTTGATTATGTATATGAGTAGCCAACAGACTGATTCCAATTTGATTGTTGCTTAATCTAACTTTTTTCATTAATAAAACCCTCTTTTTGAGTGTATTTCTCTATGACAGTTAGAGCATAGGAGTATGCACTTATATTCTTTATTCATAGTTAATACCATCCTTGTCTACGGTCATTCTTATCTTGAGCTAATTCTCTAATAACAACCCAATCACACTTGATGCAGAAGAGGGTAGACCCAAACCAAATCATTTCTCTTCCACACAACGGACAATTACATGGCATCTTTTCTAGTCATACTTTGTAATTTATTTACAGTTTTAGCTATTTGCAAGTCTTGTACTTCAGGTGATAAAGCAGTATTAAGGATAAGGTCTAGTCCATAGTCTTTTCTGTCAAAAGTAGTAATGAATATAAGCAATTGCTCTGTTTCATTTAAAACATATACACCGTAAAATTCTATTTCTCTCATCCTACTACACCTTCTTTAACTAATTTATCAAAACATTTTTTACAGAGCACAGTCCCATCTTGGTGCTTGGCATACTTCTCAAACACTTCAATGGTTTTCCCACATTCTGCACAAATTAATTCTTCCATGTTTATTCCTCTTGTTCTTTATCTTCATAAGCAGCTAGTTCTTCAGCTTTTTCTTTTGGCTCTTTATAAGGGTTAAAATCATCAGTTACATTCACTGTTACACCTATATTTTTTAACTCCTTATCGTTTTTGTCCTCTTCTACTGTTTTCTCAGCAGCTTCTTTTTTAGCTTTTTTACGTTCAAGTCGTGTCTTGTAGCAATCATAACATTGAATCTTACCACGATACCACTTGAACTGATTATATTCTATTTTTTTTCCACAAACGGAACATTTTCCCATTTAACTCACCTTAATCTATTTTTATATTTAGAAGACTTAACTTATTTTTTAACTCCCATAATTCTATTAAAGTTTTCTCGATTTTTTTTAACATATCTTCTATCTTTTTTGTATCTAAGAAGTTTCCTTGAAATGTGACTCTTTTCCACTTTGGGTCATATATAAAGCTGTCAATTCCAGAAAAACACATATAAGAATCAATAGTTGCATTTACAGTATATGCTGATAACCCACAAGTTTTAATTTCATATATCATTATTTGGTCCTCTTTTATTTTTTCCATTTAACTCACCTTCTTAAGTTGGTTTCTGACATAAATCTTTTTTCCTTTTTCTTCTACACGAACTACATCAGGTAATCCCCAATATCTAAATGCAAGTGACAATGATTCTTCACTGTCTTCAGGAATATCATTTTTCTTGCACCACTTCTTATAGTCTGCTCTTATGTCTTCTACTTTAACATAATCGCTAACTTCTCCATATTCATAATGTCTTTTTACAAAATATTTAGTATTACCTTGATACATTAAATACTTATCTTTCTTATCTCCATATGTAAATCGTTTATTTTTTAATAGTCTCTTAAGTCCTTGTAAAGACCAATAGAGTAAACTTTCCATATTTTCTTTAGTAACTAATTTCTCAATCAAATCTACATCTTCTTGTTTAGTATCTCTGAATTTTCTAACAAATGGAATGATGTATTGACGTTCATACCATCCATCTGTTCTATCATTACATGGAGGAATTGTATTACAAGCAGTTATTATCTTAGCTATGTTCTTGAAATCAAAACCATCTTTCCCTTTAAACTCTGCCTCTATCTTGTCGCCTGCTGTTAATCTTTTAAGCATATCAGTTTTCCTCATTACTGTAGGAGTTAATTCGCCACAAGTGTTGAGTAGTTTTCCATATAATAAAGCTGCTGTAAATCTATTTTGCATTAAAGAAGATATTGATTTATTTCTTACATTCTTTTGTCCAAGCATAGCTTCAAGTAAATTTAACCATACACTTTTTCCGTTTCCACCAGTACCATACAAATAGAAAAGCCCATGAATATTGTAATCAGAATATAAGCAATACCCAAATAATTCTTGAGTAAATTTAATGTAGTCCTTATTTCCACCAAATGTAGTCTCAAAGAATTTTTGTATCGGTGCCTTTAACTTCTTACTTTTATTATTATATTTCCATGGTATTTTATATAAGAAATTGTATTTAGGATTATGTGGTATCAATCTATGTGTTTTTAAATTATATACCCCATTTTCCAAATTAATTAAATACCTTGGAGCTATAAATTCATCTCTTTCTACAATATTCTTAGTTTTTAGATAATCAATAAACTCTGTCTTATGTTTTCTCTGCCATGGTATATTGTAATCTTTGAAAAGTTTTTGAACTAAATTAACTATGATATCCTCCCCATTTAATTTGTAATACCCATCTTGATAAAAGTAAATATGTGGTTGTCTTCCAGTTTCATCTCTTATAGTTATATAGATGTGCCCTTCGGCTTTTAAATATTTATCTACTGCATCATTATCAAAAGCTTGATTTTTACCGATTTTACTATTTCTAAATATAGTTATCTTATTTGGAGTTCTACCATCATCTGGAAATTGATAACTTTTGATGCCTATTTTTTTAGCCTGTAAAAATTGCTCTTTGTGTTTTCTAAAATAATTCTTTCCTATACATTCTCCTTTTTCAGTAGTAAGTCCTTCCAGCATAGCGATTAGCGACAAAGCATCTCCACCACGTTCACATCTAAAACAATACCATGTATTCTTATCGACATCAATCTCAAAGTTATGTCCAGTTGAACTTCCATGTGCTTCCACTGGATGAGACCCACTATACTTAACATCATCTTTAGTTTTTAAAGGAACTCTCCCTTGTTGCCTCAGCATTTTATTTATAGGCTCAATTAATTTTGATATATCCCACTGTAAACCAGTATTAATAGTTTTAAATTTAGTTTTATCTTTCTTTTCATAATAGTCTTTGATTACTCTATCTAATATAGAAAATGATATTTCTTTAATTTCTGTGTTATTATCTATATTATAAGTCTTACCATTAGGGTGCAAACTTCCAGGTCCTACACATTGAGCTTTTTGTCCAGCTTGTACTTCTCCATAATGTTTTCCGTTTTTAGTTAAAACAATTTTTTTGTCTAAATCAGGAATCCAGTAATAAAAATGATAGCCACCTCTTCCACTTTTAACAGTGAATGTTTTAGGGAGTTCCATAAATATTTTATTAATTAATTCCTTGTTTTCTACTTCTACATCTAATATTGCAAGACCATTAATACATAAAACTCCATAACTATTAGATTGTTTAAGATATTTTTGAAACTCCTTTTCATTATACTTATAATTATTGTATTCCTGCCACCCCTCTTCAAATGGGCGTTTCTGTTTTTCTCTAATCTTAACAAATCGAAGTTTTGGAGTTTTTAACTGTTTAGGTAAATCAATCACGTAAACCTAACCTCTTTAATTCTTTAAGGATTGCTTTATGTTCTCTTTTAAAGTCAATCCTTCCATCTTTCTTTTTTATAGGTTTTTCATCGAACTCTTCAGCTTCGTCTTTCATGTTATCCCTAAATTGATTTAACTATACCTCTATCAAATTCTTTTAATCTATAGTCCAGCTTCTTTAAAATTCTGACATCTCTTCTATTATGGTCTAAAATATATTCTAATGCCTTTTCTTGTTCTTCACCAGCACACATAATAGCTTTCATCCAGGCATCGCCTTCAACATGATTTTTACCTGAAATACCTAAAAATTTTGTAGCGACCTCTAATCTATTACTATTAAGCTTCATTAATCTTTTAACCATATAATAGACATCTTTATGGTCTATAGTTTTATACACTGGAAAATCAAGCTTCCACTTAAGACAACGAGACCTAATAAAAGGAATATCAAATCTTGTAGAAAAATAACCCTTAAGTACATCAAATTTAAGCATGTCTTTAATTAATTGTTTACAAACATTTTTATCTAGAGTACCGTTTCTTAAATCTTTCGGGTCTATTTTATATTCTATTATTTTATCAGTATCATCATCTAAAATACAATAAGTTAAAATTATTCCATAATTTGCATCAAGGTTGCTAGTCTCAATATCTATGTACCCAACTTTTGGTTTTTTGTTCTGTTCTGTAAACCAACAATTAGGGTGTTCTGCATAAGTATGATTATGTCTACATCGACCTGACATATATTTAATTAAATCTTTTTTTAACATTAAATGTGGATTTGGTCTCATTTTTTCACCCAAACGCTATATCATCTGTCATTTTCTTTTTTGTTGCTCTTTTAGCCTTATTCAATTTAGCCTGTTCCAAGTTTTGTAAAATGGTCATTTGTATTTGAGAAATTTGAGATTCCGCTTGAGATAGTCCTTGTAATGCTGTAACTATTGTTAGCATATCTTTTGTGTATTTTTTTCTGGAAATCGGCAACAAACCTAATAAAAAATCAATTACCTTCTTCTTCATTATCTACTACTCCCTCAAGTTTTTTAAATTTTTCCATATCAATCTTTTTCGGTTCTCCTATAAATATATTTATTTCAGGCTTTTCTTTTTTATTCAATTGAGCTCTTGCTTGCCTAAATTTTACTAAAATATCAGATTTGGTCTTAGAAAGTTTAGATACTGTATTCATAGCTTTAAGTTTAACAGCATTATCTGGGTCACTTGTTGCTATATTATGAGCTATTTCTAATTCATCATCAACCATTTGTAAAATACCGGCTTTTTGATTTTGATACTCTGACTCAGTTAATGATTCTAAATCTTTTTTTAAATCTGCGTTGATAGTATTATGATTAGCTACAATGCCATATTTATCCTTCAAAAATTTCTGCATTTCACGACATGATGGCATACGTTTAAGTGAAGCAATAATTTCTGCCTCTGCTTTCCATCTTTTTTCTTGAGCTGCTGTCAAAGCTATCTCCAGTTATAACTTTCTTTGTTCCACTATATAAAGCTTTACATTAAATTATGCATGTATTTAAATATAATGACAAATATATTATTAAACAGATAGGAGTGTAATGTAATTTCGGGAAAGTTGGTGGGCACATAAGTGACAAACATTGTAACTGATTTAGATAGAGAATTTTTACCACAGCAACTAGAAATAATGGATGCTGTAAAAAAATCACGGTATGTCCTGTATTCTGGAGCAGTCCGTGCTGGTAAAACACTTCTTGCTGCTCATGTTGCAATAAGGACCTGTCTTGAGAATCCTGGTGCACAGGGCTTCATCGGGTCCCTCACAACGTCACAATTAGTAAATGTAGTATTTAAGGTATTTCAGCAAGAATTAAGAAGATACCAAGATGCTATTAATAAATCTGGAATAGATGTCCAGTTAGCAAAAGTAAAACTTAGTAAAGGAGATATGAAAGCTCAATTTTATAATGGGTCTGAAATAATATTTTATCATTGTGAAAAAGAAGAGAAAATTAGAGGGATGACTTTAGATTTTGCAATACTTGATGAACCTATAGAAATTGATGAAAAGATATTTATGCAGCTAATGAATCGTATTTCTGGTGGGAATGTAGATAATCCATTCATACTATTAACTACAAACCCTGGAGCTCAAACACATTGGATTTACAGGTATTTCTTCTTAGAAGCAACAGAAGACCATTATACCGTTGAAACTACAACATATGATAATATAAAACTTCCTCAATATGAAAAATATATTAAAGATTTAGAACAAAATTTAGATGAGGATTGGATAAGGAGATTTCTTAATGGAAAATGGGGAGCTTACTCTGGACAAATATATAAAAATTTTTCCTTGGACCGTCACACAGGGAATTACGCTAACTTTAATGATGTCAGGCATTTCGTTGCAGGAGTTGATTGGGGTAATAGGAACCCATCATGTATCTTGGTGCTTGGAATCACGAAAGATAAAGAAGTAATGGTAGTAAAAGAATGGTATAGAAAGGGTGCAACTACGCCTCAAGTGGCAAAAAAATTACAGGAATATCATAAAATTTATAGCTTTAAAAAAGTATATATTGATGCTTCTCAACCAGATTTAATATTACAAACTTCAGATTTGCAAGTTCCTGCTGAAAAATCAGAAAGAAAAGTAGAAGCAGGGATTGCTAAAATAAGAGGGCTATTTAAACAAAATAAAATTCATATAGATATTAATTGTATAAATTTAATAAGAGAGCTACAAGCGTATAGATATGAAAAAGATAAACTAAATAAAAACCCTACAGAAACGCCAGTAAAACAAGATGACCATGCTCCAGATGCCCTTAGATATGGATTAACTAACTATCGAGGTTTTAGGAGAGGTAATTTACTTGGCTATGTTAAGAGAGACCTTTGGGATTTTTAGGTGAAAAATATGAAAACTATAGGTGACAGGCTTATAGAAGTCTATAAAAATTACATTGCTCCAACAAAAGCAGATATTAAAAAAGGTAAGAAAGAGGAAAAAATAGTTGAGGGAGATAGTAGATACCCTGAACAAAAAGACAAATTATTTACTAAAAAGCTTACTGTTGAAGACTGTATAAAAGCAGGAGAGCAGTGTCCCCTCTTTATGAAGGGGGCAAGAAAAAAAGCTAAAGATTCTATACGTGCTTGGCACAAAATAGAGCATAAGGATAAAACTAAAAAACCTTTTACAATAGATTTACTTTATATTGAAAATTTTTTAAGACGTAATAATTTAAAAAGAATATGGGAACGCCTAAGAGTAGCTTCTTTTTTAACTGGTGATGGATATTTATTAATTACTTATGAAAATGATACTAAAACTAAAATAGATGATGAGCCAACTCCAAATCAAAGCCCATATAAAGTTAGTTTAATACCCAGTCAATATATCAAAGAAATAGGCTATCATCCAGAAAGACCAGAATTTAAGAAAAAATTTGTAAAGCATTTTCATTATCAAAATCAAGATATAGAATACTGGATTCATCCAGATAGGATTATTCAAATGACTTGTGACGAAATATGGGGACCATTTGGAAATTCAAAGGTTAATCTTCTAAGAAATATAATTAAATCAAGTGTTAATGTAGATATTGCAACTGGAGAAATACTAGCTTGGTTTGCACATGGATTATTGGATATTAAAGATGAAGATATGCAAAAGGAAGATTTAAAAAGATGGAAACAAACAGTAGACCAGCATCCTAGTGCATATATACATAAAGATGGTGATATTAAAGCCTTGGAGCCTAAAGCAATTGACCCAAAGCCCTTTTATGATTATCTAATATTATCTATAGCAGCAGCTTATTACATGCCTACTCATATACTTACTGGTATTCAAGTTGGTAGAGTTACTGGTGCAGAAATAGGTACAGGGGATTATTTAAAAGATTGTAAGGATGACCAAGAGCTTGTTTATAGTCCACTTTTAAATAGATTATATGAATTAATATTACAAGGTAAGGGTAGAAGCTGGAAAAATTATGAGATAGTTTGGAACCCTATCTATATTGACGAATTGTCTGAAGCTGAGATTCTATACAAGAGAGTTCAGGCAGCAGATTTAGCTTTCAATGGGGCAAGAGGAGCAGGTGGATTCATTGATATGGAAGAGGCAAGACGTATATTCAGTGAAGGTCAAATAGAGATAGACCCGAAGAAAAAAGTAGAGGCAAAAGAGCCACAACAACCAGAGCCACAAGAAGAGCCTGAAGATAATGATGAAAAAGAAAACAAAGAGGAAATAGATTTACAAAAATACAATCTTGATGCAGCAACAAAACTTATGATTAAAAAGAAAAAAGAACAGGCTGAAAAAGAAAAAAAGTTAGGCGAAGAAATATTAAGAGAACAAGATGATACAGATTAAATTCAAAGCACTGGGATTAACTGAATTTGTAGCTAAAAATAATAAACTAATAGCTGCTTTAGAAAATGGAGACTTTACTAAAGCACTTGCAGATTATGCAGAAAACAAAGCTAAACACAGAGCACCAAGGAAAACTGGAACTTTGATAAAGGGTATTAGAGCTATAATAGAAGGAGCAGAGGGCTTTATATTAGAATGCAGAGCTGAAAATAAAAGAGGGGAGTCTTACCCTGAATATTTAGAGGGAGGAACAAAATATATAAGAGTTGGTTCTGCAAAAAATCCTAGAGCTATAAAAAGTGGTGGTGGGAAACTTGCATATCTACCTTTCTTGAAATGGGCTCTATGGAGAACTACTCAGCAAGCTAATAAAATATTTAATAGAATGATAAATAAATATTATAGATAAAGAGGTATAAAAATGACAAAAATTGTATTGTGTGGAAAACCAGGAAGATGCTGTCCTGTGTTAGATAAAAAAGAAGACAAAGTAACTATAAAAGACGATTATGGTGGAAAAGTAAAATTAACTAAAGAACAAGCAAAAATTCTAAAAAGAGAGTTGTAAATATGGCAAGAAAGAGGGCAAATACTACAAAAGATAAAAATAAAGCTGTAGTAGTGAAGAAAAAGCAAGCACAACCATTGATGCAAAAAGAAGCTCAATACTTTCAAGAATTAGTTGATGTAAATAACAGGTATACAGCATTGTTAAAACAAAAAGCTCAATATGAATTTGTATTAAATAAACTTCAAGAACATAGAACTAAAGTACAAAAAGGGAAAGTAAAATTACCAGTACAAATAACATTAATTCCAAAACTAATGACCTATCCAGAAGAAGACAAAAAAGAAATCTTAAAAATCTTCGATGAACAAATTGTCTCCTATAAAAACAGTATTAAATCTATTGAAGGACAATTACAGCACAGATATGATGAATATTTGGAAACAGCTACAAGGACTAAAGAATTTATGGTAAATCGTTATGGGGATTACAAAGCAACACAATTAACTCAAAATAGAAAACAAGTAGAGGATGAAAAAAATCTATTTGAAGCAGAATTTAAAAAGCTTATGGAAGACCCAGGAACTATGGCAGAATTTAAGAAACAAAAAGCTGAAGCGATAAAGAAAAATACAGCAAGAAAAACTAAATGCAACAGTAAAACCTGTAGTTGTGGTAAGTAATGGCTGATATAATCCTTGGCGAAAGAGCTAAAAAGATATTAAGGATGGTTCTTAAAACTGGGTACAAATTCCTCAAGAAAGATATGAATATGATAGCTGAGGATTTAAAATATAGTCAAAATCCAGTTGTAAAAAACCTAAATGCACTACTATTGTTAACTGGAGAGCAATTAAATAAAGTGGACTACCAAAAAAGAATGGTACTTGGATATGGACAGGCGTTCCTTTGGATAGTATCAAAAGATACTGCATATAGAGATGCGTTCTTTTGGTCACTGGATAAATTACTGGAACATCCTGAAGAACTCAGAAAGATGTTAAAACCTTATGTCAAACCACCTAATGAGTGGATTCCCAACATGTGGCAAGATTCAAGACTTAAAACACGAAAAAACCATCAACAAGGGAAACTCCCTAAGTATGCAAAATGTCTTGAAGAAACAATATTTACACCAAGTATTCAAAATAAAAGACATAAGAAGATATTAAGTAAGAAGTGATTATATGACTGAAGAAGAAAAACTGGGAAATCCAACACCAAAACCTGGAGAATCCCAAAAAGACTTCATTGCACGTTGCATTCCTTACGTTAAAAAAGAAAAGCCAGAATTGGACCATGATGCAGTGGTTGCCAGGTGCTATGGTATCTGGAGAAGTAAACATGGAGAATCTTTTAAAAAACATATGGAATCTATGGGCTATGAACTATTTACTGATTCTGTACCTTTACATAGAGAAAAAGTAAAAGTTACTATTAATATGGAAAAGGCAAAAACAGAAACCAGTGTCAGAAATATGATAGCTATTGTTGGTGACAGATTTATGAATGGTGGATTTTTTCCTATGTCAACATTAAAAGCTTGTTATAAATTATGGGAAAATACTCTACATGACATAAATCATGCTGGTACTCATTCTGGTACCTTTATGAATTTAACAGATATTACCAAATTTATTGGTTATCATAAAAATGTAATTTTAAATGAGGATAACAAAAGTGTCTCTATGGAACTTGTCCCATATGAAAAAACAAAAGAATATCCAGCATGGAAAGCTTTTGTAGAATTATGTGAGATGGCAGGTCTAATACCAAATGTGTCGGTGACATATTATGGTAAAATAGAATATAAAGAAACATCTGAACTTCCTGAAGGAACAGACTATGAAAGGGAAGGCTTCAAGGAAGGAGACAGAGTTCCTGTACTCACAAACGTAATACCAGTCTGTGTATCTACAGTATTAGAAGGTAGATGCAATGACCGAGACGGTTGTGGAATTAGAGATACTAATTCAAATGTGGCTCAAGAAGATACTTCAACAAGTGAGAAAAAACTTGATGAAAAAATCGAAAATAAAAGACAGGAAATTATAACCTGGCTTAAGAAAAATGATAAATCGGAGGATTAAAATGACCGAAGAATATGACGACATGTCTTTGGAAGAACTCCAGAAGGAGAAAGCAAAAAGGGAAAAGAAAGTTCTTGTCGAAGCTTTAAAAAAGCAAGATGAGGAAGATAAAATAAAGGCTGAAGAAGAGTACAAAGCCAAAATCCGTGAAGAGATTAAGGATGAACTCATCAAGGGCCAGCCCGAACTTGCTCCAGTGGAGAAAATCGCAACTCGAGATATTGTAGCTAATGATACAGGCAACCAAGATAAAATGCAGCTTTATTATAACAGCTACAAAAAGAGAAACGATACTTTTGAAAGCAAATCTCAATACGAACATAACAGGGATGAGCTAGATAAAATCCGATTCCAAATCTATGAGAACCAAACTTGGAAAGAGTGTGGTTTTGATGGGTTATTTGGAAACACAAACTCCGACTCTGGTTGTGACGATGACGTTTCAGCTTGGAGTCCAGCAGATACATATGCTAAGGTTATCTGGGAAACATTCGTTTGTACAGCAGACCTTATGAAAATTTGTGTTAAAGGATTAGCTATCAACCCTGGCGATGGTCTTGGGGTACAAATACGTGCATTCGGCTCCTTTGGAGACCCGACAAGCCTTGGTGCTTGTGAATGTGCTAGCTGTGCTTCAATAACATTCAGCACTTATTCGTTGACCTTGAAACAGTATAACCTAGAAGCCATAATCTGTGACAAAGATATATGGGATGTTGGTTCCGTATTAATGGATTCATATCTCAAATCTATGGCAGCTTCATGGGCTCAATGGTTCGATGCTCAAATCTATGCTCAACTAGAAACAGCAACACCTGGAACTTCAGAAGCATTGACTACTGCTCTAGCATGTAGCCCTGCAATATCTGGAAGTTGTTGTACTGATACTGCTCTATTAGAACTCTACAATGCTATACATAATCTTGTAGCAAGTATGAGAGAGGGAGCTAACCCATACAACCCTGACTACATAATTGTTTCACCTACTGTTGCTGCAATCTTCAAGAGAATGCAAACACCAACACCTATGCCTTGGATGGGAGACATCTCATTTGATTCAGATGGTAGAATAAAAAAGATTGGTGGTCTAAAAGCAATTGAGTATTGTGGTGCAAACTCTTGTACTGATGCAAATGACGAAGTAGTTGCTGTAGTTATTGATTCAAGACGTGCAGTCGGTTGTGTATTTGGACAAAGACCGAAGACCTACAAGTTCTTCCAAAGTAACTGTAATTCATACAGAATCGACCAGTGGGCATATGTCGCAATAGGCGAGTTAGATACTAACGCTATTGGACATGTAGTTAACCCTGCTGGTGAGTAAGATTAGGGATTAAACCCTTTTCTTTTTTCTTTAGATTACACTGCCTGTGTAATTCAATCGGAAAGAACGTCTGCCCTGTAAGCAGAGAATCCAAGTTCAAATCTTGGTGCAGGCTTATGATAACAAAAAAATATATAAATAAAGTTACTGGGCAAGAGATAATAGTATATCCATGGTCCAGCAAGGAGACAAAACTCAAAGTTGAACACGGAGAATGGTATCAACTCTTTGAGGAATCTCCATGAAAAAAATAAAGATAGATAAACCAGAAATATTTGTATCACCAAATGAGTATAAAATTAATGGGAAATCTTATTACAGAGTAACAGCCACACTTGGAGTTATTTCCAAACATCGCTTACGCTCATGGATGGGAAGGATAGGCTACAAGAAGGCTAATCAAATACTGGAAACTCGACAGGCGATTGGAACACACGTTCACAAATTAATAGAAAACTTACTAAAAGGTAAACAAATAAATCTTGGGTCTTATGAGAAAGAAATCCAAGATGGCTTAAAAGAGTTTAAAAAATTTGCCAAATTATCCAAATTAAAGCCACAAGGTTTAGAGCAGAATCTTTGGAGCAATGAATATGGGTATGCTGGAACTGCTGACTATATTGGGTATTACACTTCATGTGAAGAATACTTAGTTGCCACAATCAAAAACCATAAAAGAGTGAAAGAGCCTAAATTTGCACAAACTGCACTGGTAATAGGTGACTGGAAAACTGGAAAAGATATATACCCGACTTATTGGCTTCAGCTTGCTGCTTATGTGAATGCCTTTGAAGAATTAACTGGCATAAAAGTAGCTGGAGTATTTATTGCAAGAATACGTGACGGAAAAATAAGTATCAAAGAAAAAGCATATGATGAGCTTATGAAAGAATTTCCAGCTTATCTTGCAGCACTAACATTGTATGAATGGAGATATAAAAAAGGAAAATTTGCATTCTTAAAAAAGAGATGAGAAAATGAGGTTTAAAATTGATTCATTACCTAAAACCCCTGAAGCAAAGTTAAAATATCTTTATAGATTACAAGAAAAACTTAGATTGTTTCATAATGAAAAAGCTAAACAGTTTAAAAATGGGGATATTACAGAAAAAGAGTTTAGAAAATTTCAACAAGGGTGGTTTAAAAAACGTAATAGTCTTATTAGTGGAAAAATAGTAGAATGCAAAAAAAGTCTCACTGAGTCTCAAAAGAAACAATTATTAGAATATGATAAAGATACAGAGTCTTATGGAGCAGTAAAAAAGAAAGAGGAATACAAATCAAATAAAAATACTAAAGTTAATATTGAAGATATAGAGGAGGCTTAGAATGGCTGATAGTGTGGAAGATGCACTTAATGAAGCAATAGCAGAATTAGAATCTAAAGAACTTGTAAAAGAAGTTCATGTTCTAAAGCAATCTGATAATCCTGGTAATTGGATAGAGTTCTTACTTGCTGTATTACATAAAGTAAAGGGTCAAGAAGGTTATGCTTGGTCTCATAAAAAAGTATATGTAAAAGATGAATCCCCATATGAATATCTGCATCATTATGGTGGACCAAAAACAGAAGAAGCTAATACAGCAACAATGGATTTTTTCTTATCAAAACTTGATGCGATAAAACAAGCTAAAGGTTTTGAATTTATAGAAATAGAAAAGGTTAATGAAACTTCAGAAAGTGTAGTAATATATGCAATAAAAGAAAATCAAAATGATGAGGCAATAATTTTCAGAGTTAAATGTTGGAAAACTGGAGAAGGCACTTTTGACTACTTAATAATATCTAAAGAGGTAATAGCATGAGTGGATTAAAAGGTCGTATTGCTATAAAAGGAAAATTACATATTCAATTATTTGATAAAGATGGTAATCTTAAAGACGAAAGAAAAATACATAATGTTATTACACAATCTGGTGATGCATGGGTAGCTGACCAACTATCTGACCAAGGACAATCTGCTATGAGTCATATGGCGATAGGAACAGGCAGTAATGCAGCAGCAAGTACAGATACCACTTTACAGACTGAGTTAGACAGGAACGCCCTCACAAGTACAACTCAAGGTGCAGGTGCAGATGATAATGATGTCATATATGTAGGAGATTGGGCTGCTGGAGATGGTACAGGTGCTATTACTGAAGCAGGAATATTTAATGATGGTGCTGCTGGAACTATGCTTTGTCGCCAAGTATTTGCTGCAATAAATAAAGGAGCATCTGATACTTTAAAGATTACATGGACAATTACATGTGGAGCAAGTTAAATGGCATGGGCTGATGCAAATTACAACCATAAGAAACAAATCACCATAGACAAAGATAAGGTTGCTGGTGATGAAACGGATTTCCCGATTCTAATTAGTATTACTGATGCTGATTTAACTGGCTGTCGAGCTGACGGTTACGATATTAAATTTTATAATGCTGCTGAAGATACTCAATTAAAGCATGAAAGACAAAGATGGAATAATGGAACTGGAGAACTGATTGCTTGGGTAAAAATTCCATCTTTGTCGTCAATTACAGATACTATTATTTATATGTATTATGAATATGCAGCCGAAGCAATAGACCAAGCTGACCCAGAAAATGTATGGGACTCAAATTATGTCATGGTTTTACACATGCACGGTGCAAATGCAAACGCTATTGATGATAGCACATCTAACAATAATGATGTAACAGGCAGTAATGGTTGCTCATTTCAACAAGCAGGAAAAATAGGTTATTGCGTAGAATTTGTAAGAGGCTCAAGTGAATATTTAGAGGTTGCTGATTCTGCATCACTTGATACTATCACAGATGAATTAACAATGGAATTTTGGATGAATCTTGATACTATAGGAAATGGTAACTTTGAATGGATACTTGGAAAATATGATACAGATGCAAATGAACGGTGTTATGTAGCTCAGTTCAAGCAACAAGCAGGAAATGATTATCTTCGTTTATATGGAAGTGAAGATGGTGGTACAGGAGAATTTACACACATAAGAGAAGATGACCAAGACTTTTCTTTTGACTCATGGTACCATACAATGATGACATTGCCAAGTGGAAATAATAAAGATGGTGAAATATACCTTGATGGTACTGATGCTGGTACAACTGAAGTAAGAGCTGAAATTGATAGTATACATACTAATAATGTACCATTTACTATAGCTTGTGAATATGATAGTGGGGGGCATGATGATTATTTCAGTGGAAAACTTGATGAAATAAGACTTTCAAAAGTAGACCGAGGGTCAAATTGGGCATCCACTGCATATGAAAGTCAAAGCACACCTACAACATTTTTATCATTTGGTGCCGAACAAACTGGTGGGACAAACTGGGAAAAATCATTATCAGAATCACTAACATTATCAGAATCCATAGTAAAAGAAATAGAAATAAATAAATCAGATTCAATAACCATAACAGAATCTACAACAAAAGAAATAGAAATAAATAAATCAGATTCATTCACCATATCAGATTCACTTATTACAAAATTAGGGGTATTCTTCAAACTGCCTCTGAAAAGTATAATTAAAAAAAGATGGAAATATAATGTAGTAAAAACACAAAGAAATAAGTACAGAAAAAAAGATGGTAAAAAATATAAATATAAAATTAAAGAAGAGTGATTAAATGTCCATTTATACAAGAGGAGAAACTTTTGTTCATAGAATATTAATTGTTGACAGAACTGATGCTGTAGTTTACCCATCAGATTGTACCATGTATATTTTTGATTCTTGTGGCAGTCTTGTTAATGCTGGGGGAACCTCTATGGCTACAAGTGCTGGAGACAATTACTTTCAGGGTAAATACGCAATCCCAGATGATATGAAATATGGAGAGTATAATATTCAAGTAATTACTACTGATACTGAAGGAGATAGAGCTATATTTGATGATAAGTTGTATATCTTTCCATGGAATATAATACATGATGTTAGAAAATACTCAGGCATAACTTCAAAAAAATCTATCAGCGACCATGATATATCAACTCAAATATGGGAAGCATATCAAGAAGCGTTAGATGATGTATTTGAATTTTGGCACGATGATATACCAAATTGTAATCCAGATACAGGAGAATGGTTTGATGGTAGTAACACAGTCTTTGAAACAGCTCATGGACCAATTGCAGATAAAGATGGTGATGGAGTAGTTCAAGGCTGGGGAGAATCTTCATGTGGAACAGATATTTGGGGCTGGTGGAAAGATGAAGATGGAGATTGCCACGATTTAAAAATAACTGTAAATGAAGCCCATTGTGGAAAAATTACGATAACGCAGACAGACGGTACAGCAATACCAAGCAGTGCAAAATGGGTAAAAATATCCTATTACACTGAATGGGGAACATATAATGAAAGAAAATTCAGAATGGCTGTAGCGTATCTTGCTGCTTATAAATCTATTCAAGCTTTTAAAGCTTTAGATAAAGCTACGATAGCTGATTTAGATTCAAATAAATATGATATAGAAATATTAAAAGACAAATCGAGAATGTGGAAACAATATCAAAGAGCAATAAAGAAAGTAACAAAACCAGTAATTGATGGTGGAATGATTCCAGGAGAATAAACATGACATACTCTAGCTTTGACCCACGAGTAGCATTCCGAGAAAATCTTGGTACATTAAAATATGATGAAGATGCTAACTCTTATTATTGTTTTACAATAAAAGATAAGTATAATTCAGATATAAAAATACCTATCTATCTTAGCGAAGAAATTAAATCTGGAGATGAACCAAACTTCCCATACATTGTAATGCATATTCCTGAAGGTGGTACTACTTATGAGCCACAAGACGTTGGTGCTGCTACAAGGAAAATGGAGACATTTATAGAAGTACATATTTACTTTACAGATTTAGATAATATAGATAGGACAGAATTTGCTAAGAAAATCAAAAATGAATTGCATGACAAAGTTAGGAGTAATCAATCTACAACTACAGGCATTGATTTTATGAATGTAGAAGATGATGGATTAGAAAAAGAAACCGATGGAAGACGAATATACTTTCATTATTTAGCTACTTTATATTGTCTATATTACGACCTTTGTTAACGGAGGATAAAAAATGACTTTAGACCAATTAGGAAAACCTTTTCAGGGTGAAGCTTGGTATTGGATAGAAGATTCATATGGTAGTGGCGAAAGCTCTACAACTTTACCAATATCATGTAAAATCCAAAGTTTAAGGATTGATACTGGAGATAGGCATAAGGTACTCAGAGATATTGGGTCACCTTTAGCATGTCACCTGTTGAAGCAGACACATGAACCTAAAGTCCACTTGGAGTATATTCCTCAGTGTGATGACACTTTGATAGATGATGTTATTAACAGGTCTTCAGAGTGTACACTTCAATCTATTGCTTTATTTACTCAAACAAATAAAGAAGAAGATGATTCAGATGATGTTAGTCAGTATTATGTTGTTGGCTTAAAACCTTCAACTGTAAGAATTACTGGCTCCAAGAGCACTGAATATCTTGTTGTGATAGATTTTGAAGCTAAATCAATTGTAACAACTGTTGATAAAACAAGTACAAGACCGACAGCTTTGACTGGAGATTATCTTGCATTTAATATTGCAGGAGAAATTACAAAGACTGGTGGACATGTGGTTAATACAGACCATATAGCATTTTGTACTAACAGTATTGAAATTACAATATCACACAAACTTACAGGATATACAGACCATGATTCACTTTACAAATCATATTTGATTGAAGGTGAAATGGATGTAGAAGGTTCTGTTGACATAACACTTGATGGTGGTGGAGCTCAGCATATAGCTGAAGTTCTTGCAAATACCTCTTTTGATTTACAGGTAGATTTAGGAGGCTCAGGCTGTCCTAGAATTACATTACCAAATTGTGAATGGAAGAGTTCAAGTGTAGAAGAAAATCTAAGTGGTGAAGCTATAATGAACTCACCTGGATTTACTTGCAAACCTTCAAGTTGTACTGACATCGTGTCTTCAGTACCAGCATAGGGAAATTAATCTTTCCCTTCTTATTTATTTAGATGAAAAATATAAAGAGGTAAAAATATGAAATACACCGTAAAATGTGTAAATAATGGCGAGCCTTTCGATATGCCAGCTTGGACTATAGAAAAACACGAAAAAGCATTAGCTCGACTTGCTGCTGACCAAAAGAAAGAAAAATGGAGTGAGGAAAAAGCTAGCAGTCAATTTAAATATTATGTAATATATGAGACTATGCTTGAACTTGACCCAAATTGTGATTTTGAGGAGTTAAAGAATTTTCTAAAACATCCTGTTACACTCACACAATTATTTAATGCAGTGTATGAAGCTGGAAAAGAAAATATCTACTATGTCGAAAATTTTCGCAAGGGTCGAAAGACCCAAAAACGCAAAAAGTTAAAATCTACTGGGAAGAAGAATTAAAAGCATTTCAAGAATCAATTAATATATTGTATCTTGAGAAAGGTGGACTTGACGAAATACTCTCTATGAACTATTGGAGATTCAAGAGTATTATTGCAACGCTACAAAAAAAGAGAAAAATTGAAAGTGGAAAGCCTTATATTGAAAAAGGTTTACCTCAATCATCAAAAGACATGATTGAAAGAAGAAAAAAACAAAGACCAAGGAATTAATATGGCAAAAAGTACAGTAGAACTTCAGATGCTTACAAATGCTAAACAAATGCTTGGAGAACTCCAACAAATTAATGGTAGTATAAATGCTATTAACTATTCTGTACAAGATATGAATAGGAAAGGAGTAGCAGGAGCTAAAAAACATGGCTCTGCAATAAAAAGTTTAGCATTAAGATTTGTCGGATATAACTTAATTTTAAATCAAGTTATGGGTGCTCAACAAAAATTAATCGATTATACTCGAGAAAGTGTTCAAAAATTCAGAGAGTTTGAAACTAGATTAGCTGAAGTTTCTACAATTATGACAGGAGACTATGAACCTGCTTTACTTGCTATGAAATCTGGAATAGAAGGATTAGCATTAGCTACAGGACAAGCTACAAGTGATTTAACTAAAGGTCTTTATGATATTATGTCTGCTGCATTTGATGCAAAAGATGCAATGAATTTATTAAATACAGCGACCAAAGCTTCTATTGCAGGATTGTCAGATGTTAGAACTTCTGTAGATATTTTTACAACTGTTCTTAATACTTATGGAATGTCAGTGTATGAAGCCACAAAAGTTTCAGATACTTTGTTTCAGTCAGTGGTTAGAGGTAAGTTTCAATTTGCAGATTTAGAATCAGCTCTTGGGTATGTAGTTCCAATTGCTGCTCAAGCTGGAATTGAATTTGAAGAGTTAATGGCTGCATTATCCACAACTACAAGGCATGGTCTTCACTTAGATATGGCTGCTCGTGGACTTGCCATGGGTTTACAAGGAATTATTAATCCATCAGAGGGTGCTTCCAAAGCTGCCAAAAAATATGGGGTAGAACTTAGTGGACTTGCACTTAGAATAAAAGGTATTTCTGGAGTCTTCGGAGAAATGGCTGAGGCTTCAAAGAAATACGGAAAAATAGTTCTTAATGAATTAATCCCAAATATACGTTCTTTAAGAGTTGCTATGGTTCTTGCAGGTGATGAGGGTCTTGAAGGATTGTTAGATGATATGGACCGTCTTTCTGTTTCTGCTGGCAGGACCGAAGAAGCTTTTAATAAAATTAAAAACACATCACAATTTGCATCAAATCAAATACAGCAAGATTGGGAACAAACTCAAAGAGAAGTAGGTAAAGCATGGGATGAGCTCGCATTAGGATTACAAAGAGGGGTCACAGATTTTGTAGATACTTTTGCAAATGTAAAAAGTTTAATTCCTGGTATTGGACTGGCATGGAATATAATAGAATCTCATATTGACGAAGCTACTCAATCCGCCGAGAAATTTAACCTAATGCACAAATATGCTGGACAAACCTATATTCCCGAACCACTAATAGAGGCATTTGGGCGTGAAACTCTTATAGGACAAAGACTAGATTACGATGTAAAAAAATTAAGGAAGCAACATCCAGATGCGAGATGGATAGAAGAGGAGACTCTAGCACAATTTGAAGCAGGCAAGCCATATATGAAAAAAGAGGAATACGAAAAAAAACTAGCTGAAAAAAGAAGTGAGGCAATAACAGATTACTTGGGGTTACAAAAGGAAATATTAAAACAAGCAGAAGAAGTAAACTTAGCATATATGAGGGGTGATGAAGATTTAGAAGACATGATGGGTACTCTTGATAATATGCAAGTAGTATCTGCTTTAATACAAGACAATTTTAACCGTGCATTTGGTGAGCCTATACTTGGTGGAATAAGAAACTTAGAAAGCCTGCAATTAAAGCTAGATGAAATTGAATTTAATACAGAAAAACTGGAAGAACATTTAGAGAAGCCCTTAAAATATGGCTGGGGAGAAATGGGTGGCACAGTTGAAGGTACTTTGAACATGCAAATGAAACAACTGAAAGCCGACCAAGATTTAGCAGATACCAAGCATGATGTAAAAATGGGACTTGTAGATGAAAGTTACCAATTCAAAGTTCTCAATGACGACATGCAAGAAGCTGTAAGAATTGTAAGAGAGCATGATGAAGCAGTAAAAACAGACACAGAAACAATAAATAAAATGAACATTGCACTTAGATTAGTAAATATAGAAATGTTAAAACTTCAGCTTGTTGGAATGAGTAAAAGAAGAGGGCTATCAAGAAGTGAACAAAAAAGAATGAAAGCACTTCAAATACAAGCAGCAAAACTTAGATTAGAAAATATGGAAAATACCAAAGCAGAGACAGTCTCTCAATATGTTGCTTATGAACAGGCAAAAGAACTTATAGATAAAACCATTGCTGATAAAGAACATGAGACCTATATGCTCGAGTATAATTATGACCAACAAATAGCAGATTTAGATGAAACTATTCTATATGAAGAAGGGTTATTGAAAGACAGAGCTGACAACTGGAGAAATACAACTGATGATATTATTATACAAGCTGATAAATTAATTAAAAAAATTAGTGAGCTTACCCCAGAACAAATAACAAGTATTGAAGAATTATTTGGTATAGATGTTGCAGCTATGAAAGAAAGTGCTACTGGAATGAAAGGTAGTGCAGAAGCTTCGTTAACAGCTAAGGATAATGCAATCTTAACTCTGGAACAAGCTTTAGCAATGCCTGGAATGGGCGGTCGTGGTGCTTCACACATGGAATGGATGCTTAAAAAACTTAAAAGTTATGAAAGAGGTATCTCTTACGTACCAGAAACAGGACTTGCTTTACTACACAGAGGAGAGAGTGTAGGAGCAGCAGGTAGTGAGACTGGTGGTGGAGTTGTAATTGAAAATCTTACAATTAGTGTAAAAGAAATAGCCGAACTTGGTAGTGCCGAAAAACTTGCTGCTTTATTAGCTGTAGCTAAAAATTCCCAGATACTAAATAAAGCAGGAAAAAGTAACTATAGGATGAGGTAAAATGACTAGAAGTAGAAATTTAAATCCAGCAATACCTGCAATACAACTCTATGATGTAGGTGGAAATCAACTGTTGAATGGTGGGGTTTTTCATACTTGGGACACTCAGTCATTCCGTACATCTAACTTTACCTATGTCACAGATTCAACAAAAATAATACTAAATAGGCACGGAACTGGGTATTACAAAATTACATTCGAGTGCAGCTTTTTTTCATATGAAGAAACAGATATTGAAATATTAACAAAAATATATAAAAATGGGAGTTCTATGGCTGGAACTAATACCCTTGCAACTGTTCAAGGAGATGGAGCACAAAGTATGAATATAGCCACATCAATAAGCTTGACATTCATATTGTTGCTACAAAAGGGGGATTACATTCAGATTTACAGCTTACCTACAGGAAATGGAGCTTACACATATGCAAATTCTTCACGACTCACTGTAGAGTTTATTCCAATGAGAGGGTGGGATAATGACCGTGGAGGTTTAGAATCATTTAGAGGAGGGGTAGAGAGATAATGTCAGTTAATGACCAAAGGGAAGTAATAGATTTTTATGGGTTTTACACCTACGATTGGTATGAATCATTTGGAGCGTTTGCAAATCATCATTTTTTACTAGAAAGAGATTACATTAGCGATGGTTGCTCTACGTCTGAGACTTCTGAAGCTTCCATCACACATCAATTTTTATATAATCGTCACATTAAAAAGACTTACTACATTGAAGGAGTAATACAAGGAAACATCTGCCTTGTAGCCAGTGAAGCAACATCTACAGTTACTTCATATAGGGTAACAGTTTGTAAAATGCACGAAGATAATACTGCCAGTGAACTCGCTACAACTGGATGGGTGACTGTAAGCGATACTCTTGCTTGGGATGCTAGTCTCAGTGTGGGCGATGAAGTAGTATACCCATTTTGGATTGACGTGTGGGAAGAAAAGAAAATTACTGATAAAGAAAGACTCTATTTAAAAGTTGAGGTTAACTGTGACCAATACTGTCACCTGTATCACAGCAATGATGCTACTTGGAAAGATGTTTGGGTGGCGATTCCATTTAGACTATAGAGGAAATTATGGGTACATTCACTATATCACAAACACAGCCTGGGAAAAAATTATACGTATATCCTTCTGGAGATGGTTGTGTCACTGATTTGAGCCCAGAAGGACAAACTAACAATTATGAGTGTGTAGATGAATCAAAAGACGCTTATAATGATGACACTGATTACGTGTATAGTGATGCAACTGATACCAATAGAGACCTCTATACCACTGATGAAACTGATTGGAGCGGTCTTTCTGGAGCAATAAATTATATTCAAATTTATGCTAGGGCAAAATCTCACCTATATTCACAACATGAAAATGGAGTATATAAAATAATACTGACTACAAATCCTAGTGAATGTACTGACGGAGTAATATATGAGTCTGATGATAAAGACTTGACTACTAGCTATGGCACTTTCAACTATGTTTGGAATACAAATCCTTCTACTGCAACAAGCTGGCAATGGGCTGACTTAAATGACTTTGAAATGGGCGTTAAAGTAAGCAGCCCAACATTAACTGATTATCAAGTAAATCTTACACTTAGACCTAATGCAACAGGTGATAAAGAAGAATGTATATTAAATAATCCTTCAGACCCTCTTGCTGATAACTATGAAATGGTTGATGAAGCAAATCCATATCTGAAAACCAATAAAGATACAATCTATAATTGGGATGGAGATGGCGGAGGAGCAGCAAAGAGAGATTTATATAACATCCCAAACCATACTACTGAAGCTGGTACAATTATAAGTGTCACTGTATTTTATGTAACTCTTGGAGAAGCTGGTACAGACCCAGAAGCTCAAGCAGTTATAAAAATAGGTGGTACTGAATATGGTGAAGGACTGCATGATATAAGTAATATATGGTCGACCTATGCACACACTTGGACTGTAAACCCGAGTACTGGAACTGCTTGGAGCTGGGACCAAATTGATAATTTACAAATAGGAGTAGAATTGAAAAATACAACTGGCTGGATTCACTGTACTCAAGTATATGCTGTAGTTAGTTACTATGCAGCTTTAAATCCAGAAATAAGAACCACACAAGAATACGCAGTTATAGACTACGATTCTGAAGTTACCTGTACTCTAAACAAACCTTTAGAAGTATCAGTAGACCATGACAGAAATATTAAAATGCTTAACTTTTGGAGTGGAAATCGAGCTGTCTATGATATTGGAAGAAACAAAAAATCAATGGTAATTACTGGAATGGAATATGGCAGTGATGCTTGCACCAAGATGGAGTGCATAAGAGGAATAGCTGAATACGGTGGCGATGTAACGACTTTAGGACTTGGTGGAAGATTTGATGAAACTTTTAAAATTATAAGCTTTGGATGGAAAAAGATAACTGATAAACCACTTACATTTGAATGGATAATAGAACTAGAGTATTCCAACTTGGAGGAATAAGATGGCTGAAAATTATAACACCTACACTGAATACGATAATACAAATGTCATTACGATAGTAAGCTCTGCTTCATTATCTTATGATAGTGTTGAAGCTGATGCTGGAGACGAGTATCTTGTATTCAAAGATTATGGTGACGGTTATTTCAGTTCATGTACACTTCAATGTGATGGACAAGTTACAGACATTACTGTTGGTGGAAATAGACAAAAATCATCCATAGTTATCTTAGGTTTGTCGTATACAGACGGTCAACCAAGTAGAACAGCGTCTCTTGGATATGCAAATCGTGCTTGGGGCACTGGCGGATGGGTAGCCGAATTTTATAATCCAACAAACGTTGGTACTAATTTAGATATTCTGCTTAGAGATAAAAATTTAGACAATACAGATACTTATGCTGGACCTTCTGTTGGTACGAGATATTGGTTTACTGCTGAACATACTGTATCTGATGTGACACTTTATATTTATACTGATGCCGCAAGGACTGTATTGGTTGATACTCTTGCTATCACTGTAGAGGATTTACCTTATTCTCACTTGATTGGTGGAGGAGCAAGTGTATCTGGACAAGACCCTTTAAGTTTTATGAGTGGGAACGTTAGAAATTTAAATATTGTTGCAGTTGATTCTTATACACCACCAACACCAGATACAAGTCAATGCGTAAATTATACTACGTTTATAGAAAATGGAACTACTGGTGAATATGAGGTTGTAAGTGCGACACAAATTCAATGTACAAAGGTTAATAGAAGACTCGATGATGGTTATGTAATCAAAAGTTACGGAGCTGGACACTTTGATGCTATTAAGCACCAAGTGATGAGCGAGTGTACTGCTATGGAATATATTGGCGGGTCAGCTTATCCCGGACTGTTTACTATTTGGGGAATAAGCAATATCAACACTCAAATAAACGATGGAATGAGCGGTCAAGGAATGGCGTTGTCTTGGAACTACCAAGACCAAAGAGACTTGTGGGTAACTCTCACAGCTTGGGGAGGAACTTCTGACCACTGGAAAAATGCTGTTGCTGGATGGAAATATTACTTTACCATAGAAAGAAGCTCTGGAAGTAATATAACTACTTGTAAAGTCTATAAAGAAGCCGATAGGACTACTCTACTTGATACTATGTCAGTATCTTGCGTAACTGACGCTTACAGGTATGTATATGCTTACTCAACATACGATTATACTGGAGCAACTACTCACTTTGGTCTAAGTGGTGAAATAAGATATTTGGAACTTTTAGAATTAAATGCTCCAGATGACCCAGGAGAAGGTGGACCTACAGATTATGCTTCAAATGCAGAATGGGGCACTTCAGAACTAAATGTGACAATTCCTGAAGGACAGGGAGAGACCACTGTTAATTTTTATGACGATGAGGATAACCTGATAGGAACTGCAACAGGAGAAGGAGGTCAAACTGTAAGCGTAAACTGGAATGACCTAGATTGTGAAGAAGAATATGGCTGGTATGTTGTTATGGATAATGGAGAATCAGTGGCAACTTCGCCTATCTGGTATTTCACTTGTGGCTCCTGTGACGTATTCACAATTGCCAGTGAATCACACCCAACCATACACTTATCCCCACCAAGATTCAGAGATGGAGAACAGAGAACAATATCAAAAGAAATAAACAAGTTTGGATTCTGGTCAGATAATTGGGCTACCTATGATGAGGGAATAGGCAGAGAACCACTAACTTTGATTGGGTGGGAATGGATAGAAGAAAGTGGGGACTTAGATATATTCCATGCAAAGTTTACTAATATACATGATATTATGAATCAGCACGAAGAGATTGCTATATCTGGCTTAGGGGACTGTCTTGATGGATATTATTATATAAAGAATTTTCATTTCAGAACAATAAAAGGAGCTCCAAGGATAAGAGAGTGGAAGCTTGAATTAGAATACTCGAGGGAAAAAACATGGTAAAAATGGAAGAGGTAATAAACGAGATAAAAAAATTTGCACAAGAATTTAAGAGTAAAAATGGTAATGCAAAACTACCACCAAACAAAGACATGAATCTTTGGATGATAAAATGGATGGTAGAACAAGATAGAAGAATTACAAAGGTGGAAACTACTCAAAAAATATTACTATGTTTTATTCCTGTATTTGTATTTTTATTAAATATAATAATTTAAAGGAGGTAAAGAATGAAAAAATGGTATTTAAGTAAAACATTCTGGGTGAATGTAATTGCCCTAATAAGTGTACCAGTAAGAGCAGAGTATGGTTTAATGCTCACTCCAGAGGGCGAAGTAATGCTATTAGGTTTGATTAACTTAGCACTCAGAAAACTCACAAAAGAAGAAATTGTGTGGTGAATATGAATTATCTAGCAGTAGTTTTCATGGCGACCATGTTCGGTCTTGTGGTAGCTGCTGCCAGCCACTTTTTATACTCTGCTTACAAAATTCTTATAAAAAGGAACTAGAGAGAGATTTAGGTTTTACCTCTTTCCCTAATCTCTCTAGGTTCCTTACTCACGGAGGATTGCTATTACTTTATAAAATAGATAACCAATACATAAAAAACCTATAATTGCACAAATTAAAAGCCCTCCATTAATATTGTGTTGGCATAATACTTGACTTGTTGTGCTATACATTTTTTATCACTTTACACTTACTTTCATATGGTTTTCCTTTTCGGCTCCAAAAGTCAACTCCTCTTATTGCATCTGTTTTGTCGGAAGGATATTCAAGTTCTATAACTCGAACATTGCCAAGTGGTGCTCCCATAGCATGAAATACTTTTTCATCAATCAATACTATTTCACCTGGTTTATAAAATTGCCTATCGTAAATTGTAGTTAATAATAAATTACCACTAATTACCATTACAATAGTTTTCTTTTTTGCATGACAATGAACTGATGTGCCTGACCCTGTGATAATATGAAGCATCCAACCACAACATTCTTTATTCTTCATAAATAAATATTCAAAGCCCCAAGGTTTAAAAACTACAGTTTGGTAATTAAAATCTTTATCTGTAAATCGACTCTTTTGTTGCTTTCCAACTTTATTCATCATTGCTGCATCTAAAGCTGTAAATATATAGTGTTTTTTAATCATGGTGAAACCTCAATAAGAATGGATATATTATTCTATCAAATAAAAGCCTTAGTGGAGTGCTACCAGTAATAGAATGCTCAATAATATCGTCTACTGCTATAAATATGCCGATACCGATAAATATTTGCCATACTCCAATTGAACAATCCATCCAATTATCAGTAGATAACCACCACATAAATACACTATAACCTGCTATAGCAAGACCATGATATAGATGATGTGGTCTTTTCCATATAAAAGGTACTCTAGGATTCATTTTTAATCTTCTCCTTTATTTTTGTTGTAGATGTTGATTTATCATAAGGTAACTGTACTATTTCTCCCCCATAATCATCAGGAATTATAGCATACCTTCTTAACTTATCAGATACAAATACTTTATGATATTCAGAAAGACTGATTTTACTCCTATGATTCATACCAAACGGAATAATTCTTGAATGTAATGATAAATTAGCAATAATTAAATATCTATCTAAATAACTTATAATAGGAAAATGACCTTTATAGTCTTTTATAACCTCATCTGAAAAAATCCCGATATATAAAACATCACATTGTTTACTTGCTGCAAGAAGTGCTCTAAGATGACCAACATGAAATAAATCCCAACATCCAAATATAATTCCTCTTATCATAGGTCCTCCAATTTCTTATGGTGTGTTCTACCCATTTGATTAAGCTGCTTATCGGTTGGTTTACCAATCATTATTTGAACACCTGGCTTCTTAATAGGAGTTTTCCATTCCTTTCCATATGCAAATTCAAGGGCTTCTCTAGCCATCCAAGGAATAAAAAATATTTCACCTAAAAAATATATTGCTTTTAATTTTTCATAATACTCAAATGGGGACCTTACATCAAACTCCTTCCCATTCTCAATTCTTACCAGCCACTTTTTTCCTTTATGCTTTTTTACAGTAAAAGTATAAACATCTACAGTTGCCAGCCATTCCCTATCATTAACTTTATAATTAATAAAAATATGATTTGGTTGATATGCCATCATTATTTC
Source organism: uncultured Candidatus Saccharibacteria bacterium (assembly GCA_964572065.1). GTDB lineage: Bacteria > Patescibacteriota > Dojkabacteria > JAHIVN01 > JAHIVN01 > CAZNER01. The sequence continues at coordinate 10,722 of CAZNER010000006.1, read as the reverse complement.
TTCAGCTTCAAAATCCTCTTTTAAATCCTTCATTTTATTGACAGAGCTGAGCATAACGCCTATATCTCCATCATAATCATAGGGAATAATTCTGCCCTCTCTAACTGCTCCAAGTTGAGTACCATATTCTAACCAAAATGGTATCTTATGTTTCTTCATTACCCTAGCAAATGCTTTTAATGATTCTTCTATCCATTTATGCTCTACCATTTTAATCCTCATATAACTTATTTCCTGACCTTACTAAATGAGCTCCACATTTGCAAACAAACTCACCACAAGCTGCTTTGCTCATAAATTTACCACATTTGGGGCAGTTCATTTTTATTCAACGTCTCCGTTCTCATAAATTTTAGTATCTTCATATGGTCCAGTTTGTCGCCTATAAATCTCTTGCTTGCAACATTCTAACTCGCCTATAAAATTCCTGTAGTTTTGATACCTATTACATGAAACTTTAGCTAATTTAAATAACAAGTAATTAATAGCCCCAGGTTTTGTCAATAATTTACCGTGAATCTCAATTATAGAATCCAAGGTTTTTCTATCTTTTTCTTCTTTTAAATATGGCATGATTTTTCCTCCTTATCTTCATAGATAATACACCAACAATAATTACAAAATCTAAGTATACTATCTTCTTTTAATATTTTAAAGTGATAAGCATTCCTAACTACCTCATGTATAGTTAGTTGTCTCCCACATCTTGCACAGGTTTCTTCCATTTCAATATCCTCAGTTTAAATATATTCCATTCCATTGAAGACACATTTGCTTTTCTAATGACTAACTCATTTCCTGCTATCTTTCTAACTGTAATTGTTTCAAAGTATTTTGAATAAACAGCTCTATATAATTCACCATCTTCAGACCAAATAATTATATTTCTTTTCATAGTCCGTGTCTCAATCCAAATTCTTTTTTAATAAAGGATTCAAATTCTATTCTAGTTCTAAATATCCTTGTAGCAAATTTACGAATCCATGGATGATAAGCAAATTTCTTAGTGATAATATATACAGGAATTTTAAGAACTCTTGCAGCAAAGAAGATTTCCATAGGAGTCCCAAAACTAGGGGAATCTAATACTGTAATAATCCCATCGCTTTTACGAATCATATCTAAATCGCCTTCAACTATTTTTTGTATCATTTCAGTAGTATTTCGTTTCTTAAAGTATTCTTTTTGCTCTTTACTCCTATCTTTAAATTTATCTAAAGCTCGAATATCATTTCTATCGTTATCATAAAATGGGTTATCAAGATTAATGCTATACTTGGCTTCAATTCTTAACTCCCATTTTCTGAATCTTTTTCTATCATAAAAATTATGAGCTAAATAAAATGTCTTCATCTTAATAGTTTCCCCCATTTGAAGCCTCCCCACCTATACTTACATATTCTTTCAACTGAAATAAGCGTAATACTGAGTTCAACAGCACTAACTCCCAATGATATAGGAAGATTAGAAAGTATATACCCAATCATCATACATAGGATTGCAATTATTTTAATATAATAATGTGTGAGAGAAATCCCATTTGTCTGTTTTGTCCTAAGTATCTTTTGTAGCTGTCTAACACAAGACCACAAGAAACTTATAATACCAGCAGTAAATAGTAAATCTATTATCAAGTTTAGTTGCATTTCATCTCCTCCAATTTAATCCCTTCTCCATGAGCCTCAGCCCAAGTTCTGCCAAATTTACAATCAACTTCAATTAAAACAGATAAATCCTTCCCAGCTTTAATCATCTCTGACTCAATGATTTTTTTAGCTTTCACAGCATTTTTTATAGGGCAACTAACAAGTATTTCATCGTGGACTGTTAATATGAGTTTAGCTCCAAGTGGTTTTAATTTTGGTGCCATATTTTTCATAGCTATCTTCATTAAATCTGCTGCACTACCTTGAATAACTGAATTGATTGCACTTCTAACTTCTCCACCCTGCTCATAATCATCCTTAGTGAAAAAGTATGGTGTTCTTCGTCTTTTTCTGCCAAAAAAAGTTTGTACGTACCCAAGTGTACGGAAATCCCTCTCTGCTTTTTTCCAAAATGATTGCACCATTGGATAAGTTCTGAAATAAGCATCAATATATTTCTGAGCATCATCATAAGATTTATTAATTTTTTTACCTAGAGTTTTTGCTCCCATTCCATAAACCAAACCAAAGTTAATAGTTTGCCCAGTAATAATAGGTATACCCCCATCTCTAACTAAAACATAAGTTGAAGGAACTGATAAAAAAGCGACTTTTTTTGTATATCTTTCATTTGTTATTTTAATATTCCCTCCTCTGGATTTATTATTTTTTCTAATTGTCAAATCAAACATGCCATCCTTTTTTCTAACTTTCCTAGTTTTAAAATTACTTGTAGCAGCAAGAGCTTGTAGCACATCTACATTTTGTTCTTCTTTAGAGCTATACCTAAACATTTGCCAATTTTTCCTACAGTGGCTATCCCAATATTTTGCCTCTTCTAAAATAATGTACTTATATTTTATTGAATAATTTAACATGCTCCATGAAAGTTTTTTATTATCTAGATAAGGTTTAATTTTATCAGCCAACTCTTTCCATAGATTAAACCACACAATTTTATTCTTATCTATAGTAATAGTATATAAACCATCAAAATTTTTCAATAGTTTCTTTAATCTGTTAACCTTTCTTTTTTTGCTAAATCCAAATTGTATTCCAAAACTTTTATAAGAGCCATCTCCTTGAGTTGCTATTGCTAATCTTAGCAAATTCTCATCACAACTTATACAATTATGTAATATACCACTATTCATCCAATATCTTACTGAATTAAAACATTTTGGTTTAGTGATATGAGGATAACCATAATTAGAGTAATAAAGCATCCTATGTTCAGGTGTTACACGTAAATCAACGCCCTCATTCTTTAAATGAATTAATGTTTTACTTGGGTGTTTTTTTAGTTTAAGTTTAGGTTTTACCCATTCAAAACGTACATCAAAATTAGAGTATGGGTACGCTTGTAGAATTTTATCCTCTGTATTTAAATGGCACATACATTTCCATCCATTAGGAGTTAACACTTCTGTAAATGGGTGAAAACATTTAGCATCATATCTATCAAGTCCAAGTGCATCTGCTGTTTGTTGGTGAATATCTTTTTTGTTATTATAAGCATATAAAAGATTTTGGTCCTGAGAAAAATGAGCAAGTACACGAAGTTCTATTTGTGAATAATCAGCACCAATAAGAATATCTCCCTCATCTGGAATTACTACTGCTCTAAGTCCTATCTCATCCTTACGTGGAATATTCTGCATATTTGGTCTACTGCTTGAAAATCTCCCACTTACTGTCCCAGCTTGATTAAATGATGTATAAATTAAGCCAGTCATGGTCTTTTCATCCCAATTTGTCGGGGTCATGGCTGGAATAAAAGTTGAATAAATCTTACTATATTTTCTATATTCTAATAATAATTTTGCACTCCCATCCATTTCTGCATATTGCTCTAATACTTCTTTATCTACTGAGGGCTCTCCTTTTGGTGTTTTCTTTAATACTGGGAGCCTTCTCTCTCCTATAAAATATTCCCTAAGTTGCTTGGTGCTATTAAAATTAATCTTTTGTCCCATAAGTATGCGTAATTTTTCTTCAGCCCCATTCATTTTATCAAAGCACATCTTACCTATCTCAAGAACTTTCTCTACATTTACTCTTACTCCATGTATGTGCATCAAAGCAATAATTTGCAACAAGGGGCGTTCAATCTCTTCATAAACTTTTTTAGATGCCTCATCTTTGTCAAGTAAAGATTTAAGCTTATAATAAAGTTTTAACGTATACTTTGCATCATCCTTGGCATAATTGATTTTTTTAATATCTTCCACTTCATCAAAAGATTTTCTGTTTTTCCCACTACCTGTAAGCTCTTTCAACTCTGTCATTTGATAATCGAAATACTTTTTTGTTAATTTTTTTAACCCATGTAGCATATTCTCGTTTACTAGATTTGCCATAATCACAGTGTCATCTATATCCAGTTTGTCGGGAATCTCGACACCAAATTTATGTATAACTGGCAAATCAAAACTGGAATTATGGAACACTACATGACAATTTTGTAATACATGGGACAGTATTTCTTTAGCATTATCTATAGAAATATTAGGTAGTATTTTGTCCCTGACAGGAAAATACTCTGACCTGTTTCCAAACGCAACACTAAACCCGACCATCGTTTTGTCGGTCAGTGATTTAGTTTCAGTGTCAATTGCTACAAGGGCTCCTTTTTTTGGTAATTTCATATGGCAATACCTCTTTATATTTAAACCTTTGCTATGTAACTAATTCTTCTACTATTTAAATCTTAGTTACATACACCAAAGTTAACAAAGTTGTTAATTATGGTGCATACAAATGCGATTACATTGCATGATGCCTGTGCCAAAATTCTCGATAACAGATAAATTGGTGCTCGATTATCTGGCTTCTTAAATTATTCATAATCTTCACCTAAGTAAATTAGATGGCACCCCTAACAGAGTCGAACTGTTGATGAAATTCGGGGTGCCTTTTTAGGAGAGTGTCGGACTCTATTGCCCCTATTTAGCAATACCGACAGTAAAGCTATAGAATGGGCGACCTTTTTGAGTTTTCTTTTGTCCGAGATAAGTAATCTGTATAAGGTCATTAACCTGAACAACTTTTTGAGCCTTCTTGGTACCATAGCCCATCTTGTTGTTAAGGTCAGTCTTACCTAGTACAACTACTGGTTTGTCCTCGCCTTTTACTTTAAGACGATAGACTTTTTTATATGTCGGGGAATCTTGAACATCTATAACGACTCCTATTAAACTCTCTCCCTCTTTTATGAGGACAGATTTACTTTTGTCCTGACCTGCTTTTAGTTTACCAAAGGTCGCAAACAAAACATCCTCATCTTCTGTCGTATTTGTTTCAAATGTTGGCATATTTTTCTACCTCTTAAATTTCTTTCATTATTAATAAATTCATTTCCATTTTATTACCTCTTTATTTGACCCCCATAATTTGCTTCTAAATAATCCAAAGCTTTACTTTGTCGGAAAGCTACTCGTAAGAAGGTGCCTCGATACCCCATAGCTCTTGGAATAAGCTCCACATTTACTTGTAATGTAGAAAGATGTACATATGTTGCCCTATCAGCAGTTAACCACACACAATCTTTAAATGCTCCAGGGAAATCTTCTCTGCTAGATTTATATATATCTTTTTGAAAAAACATTACTGCACTTTTGTTGCTATATGGGGCTAATATATTTCTCCAAATAGCTAGTACGTGGTCCAGAGCAATTACTGCAATATTACCTGTAATACATACATATATAAACTCATACTTATTCAATTGTTGTATAAACTGTAACAATTCTCCTAAATGTGGGGGCTGACTATTTATTAATAATACTGCATTAGCTTTTTTTATTGATTCCATTGAAAGCCTCTTTATAGGTTTTTATTAGTTCTACTGTAAGCTCTAAACTTTGAGCCACAAGGGGCATAACAGGTTTGCATTTATTGGCAGACAGTATAAAATCTCTAATCATGGAATCAAAAGCCTTATTTGTTTTCTTTAAATCCTCTTCTTTCATTACAGCACCTTTTTTATGTCCTCTGCATTCAGCTCTTTAACTGCTGGGTGTTTGTCGAGCTCCTTTTTTATCTCTTTGTCACAATCATTGAAACTATCAGCTTCAGATACCCCAAGTTTAACCGTCTTATATGGAGCCAGGGCTAACACAATCTCTTTATTATACTTCATAATATCTCCCTCTTTATTTTGTCGACCTCTTCCTGGTCCAGCTCTGGATGATTTTCCAGCCTAGCCAGAATTTCCTTATTGCACTCTTCAAAGCTCTGTTTGTCGGTTACTGAAATTCTTAATCTATATATTTGTAGACTTTTAGAATATTTCATTTATCATATCTCTCCTTTATTAATGCTTCAAGCAATATTAAATAATTTATAGCATCCCCAATTTTTTCTTCTAACAGGGCTGGGGATGGGTGGTAGCTGTCATCTTTTTCTATGTTATCTACTATATCTAGTATTGAAACGATGTGCTTGGTCCACATTCCTATTAAGGCTTTTGCTGAGCTACAATTTTGCATCTGTCCTGCTCTTTTAAAGTTATGCAGTTTGTCGGTTTTTGTGGAATATTCACCTGATTTATATGCTAGAACTTTTTTTGTCAGCTCTATCCGAGTTTTGAGCACCTTATTAAATTCTTGTGGATTCATATTTTCACCAATTATTCTGGTCGCTATCATCTGGGATATAAAATTTGTCCCGATGACCCAGGACCTCTCTATCTAAATTTTTCATATTGGGATAAGGATGTTTGTCTCTGATTGGATATTTCTTTAAGTTGGTCCCACAGCGTTTACATTTACCATCTTTGTCCAATATATTTCGACCATTAATGTGACAAAACCAGCAAGTAATCCTCTTTCCAGTTGTAACTTTGTCTGTCATAGTATTTAAACCTTTTTTCATAACATTATCACCTATTATATAATTAATACCTCAATGCTCCATTTTTCCTGTTTTCTTTGATTTCCCAGTATTGTTTTTTGCTGACTCTGATTTTGCCCCAAAGCACAAACTGTTCCCACGATGGGCATGTAACTACATTCACCAACTCCCTACATTTGTTGCATCTAAACATGTTTTTTGTAACCTGTTTTATCTTAGCTTTTGCCCCAAATTTCTCTACTGCTCTTTTGTTTAAAATCTTGTTTTCGACTACCTCTTTTTCAAAGGTCAAGTCTCCACCACAGCCTATATGTTTACGAATTTCATATCTATTTGTCATCTTTTTTACTCCATTTGTCAGCAATATCAAAACCACGTTGGATTTGTCGTTGATTTCTAAGCCATTTTGGGTCCTTCTTTTTGCCAGTTGGAATTAATCTGTGAGCCTCTCTTATCATATTAATAAGCTTTTGTTCCTGTCTCTTCCTATCCTTCTTTTGTCGCTGGACCTCCTTCACTGCCTTTTGTCTATAAATTATATCTTCTGGCTCATGTTCAAAGAAGCCTGAAATCCTCATCCAAATACCAGTCTTATTCCTGTTCTTAATTCTCTTCATATTTATACTTCCTCTATATCATGTCGCTTACATATATCATTCTTATATTTCTTTGGTATTTTGTTTACCCATTTTTGTATCTGTTTGTCCGTGCATTTTATTCTGGCAATGTGCCCCAAGAGTTGTTTAACCAGTCTTCCATCATCTATAATGTTAAAACTCCCGCACCAAAGAGGGAATACTGAATAGTCTAAATTGGCTCCCTTTAAATTGGCTTTCCGTAAATTGGCTCCCTGTAAATCGGCTTCCTGTAAATTGGCTCCCCATAAATCGGCTCTCTGTAAATTGGCTCCCTGTAAATTGGCTTCCTGTAAATTGGCTCCCTGTAAATTGGCTTCCTGTAAATCGGCTCCCTGTAAATTGGCTTTCCATAATTTGGCTTCCTGTAAATTGGCTTCCTGTAAATTGGCTCCCTGTAAATCGGCTTCCTGTAAATTGGCTCTCTGTAAATTGGCTCCCTGTAAATCGGCTCCCTGTAAATTGGCTTCCTTTAAATTGGCTTTCCGTAAATCGGCTACCTGTAAATTGGCTTCCTTTAAATTGGCTTTCCATAAATCGGCTACCTGTATATTGGCTTCCTGTAAATTGGCTCCCTGTAAATCGGCTCCCTGTAAATTGGCTCCCCATAAATCGGCTCTCTGTAAATTGGCTTCCTGTAAATCGGCTTCCTGTAAATTGGCTCCCCATAAATTGGCTCCCTGTAAATCGGCTCTCTGTAAATCGGTTCTCCATAAATCGGCTTCCTGTAAATTGGCTCCCTGTAAATTGGCTCCCTGTAAATTGGCTCCACGTAAATTGGCTTCTTGTAAATTGGCTTTCCGTAAATTGGCTTTCCGTAAATCGGCTCCACGTAAATCGGCTTTTGGTTTTATCATATACCCATTAACTTCCATTTGTCATCACCTTGACAGCCTTAATATGCTTACATTCACCTTCATTGTATTTAAAAGAGGGACAGCTACAAAACAAACTCTCGCCATCTCGCCTCTTAACCACTTCGTAATACTTGCGTTTGTTAGAACTTCTGACTTTGAAATTCCACTCTTTTATTTCTACTATTTCAATCATTTTTATCTTCCTCCAAATCTTTATATATTTTTGAGCCTATAACATTTTTACGCAATGCTGTACCTATATGATAATGAGTTATACGACCACTACAGTTAACACTTGGAGCTATAATAAGGACTTCATTTTTCTTAATACCACGAGCCTCCAATAATGTTAAAGAGTTTCTGCATAATCCACAATAATCATCAATTTCTGCATTTCCCAGCCTCTTTTTTATTTCATACCATAGCTTTGTCATTATATATCTTCCTATATATATTTTTATATATCATTTTTTGTTACAATTTTTAAACTTTTTATGCCAAAAAACCTCATTTCGCCACGTTTTTAAATGTGAGGTATTTCTAACATTTTTGTTTTTACGTTCATTTTTTTGCCACTCATTTTTTCGTAATTGAGCCACAATTGGGCTACAAGTGTAACAGTATTTTTGCTTCCCATTGTTTGGTCTAAACACTTTTCCACATCTGTTGCATCGCTTCGGTTTATACATTTTGCCCCCCAAAGCAGAACGACTCCATGAGCGTAATCACTCGTAAGAGCATTCTGAGAGTTTTGTAAAATAATAATGTAGGGGGTGTAGTATAGTAAGTCGCTTTGACGCTGACGGGGATGTTCTGCTCAAGACAAAATCTGTTCAAGCTCTTGCCTCACTTTTTGTCGGTCTTTGTTGGTCATTGAGGGCATAATGTCGTAATCTTGATAGCCACAAGTCTCTATATCATAGTCGGTCCAGTCCCAAACAGCTTCTAATATTTGTTCCAGCTTTTCTTTTGTCAGTTTCATTTTTTCACCTTTGTATAAACACTTACTCCGTACTTCTACCCATCTATTTGTCCTCCTTGCATAAATCTTCGGTCCAGGCTAAAAATCCCAGGTCCTTCGCTCTTTGCCCTATTAAATGTACTTTTACTATTTGTTGTATTTCCTCAGCCTCAGCCTTGGAGCTTATTCTACCTGTTATTTTGAAATCCATTTAATCGCCCCACAATGCTCTTATAAGAGCTTTTGATATTATTCTATCTTCAGCAGTAAATAAATCTTTGTATTTTCTTCCTTTGACAAGCTTGTTGTTTGTTCTGACTATTGTATCTAGTATTTGAGCAGTTAATTTAGCTTTCCCATGTTCTGTTTCTATAATTATAGCTGAATTAGATACTCCTCTGGTAACAGTAATCCCATCTCTGAGAATAATTTTTGTTTTGTCAGATTTAACATCAGCCTCCGCATTTTCTTTTTTAATTTCCTCTAAACTTTTCATATTTTTCACCAAATCTGAAAGTCCACAACTATTTCTATTTTGTCGGGGACCCTCTTATATTTTTTCTTTTTATTTATTACTCCTAATTTGTCGGTCCTAAATGGGATATTACTTTCCATAGTTCTCCCTCAATTTCTTTAAGTATTTTTGTCTGTCTTTTTTGTCGGTCCAGTGTTTGTTTATTACTCCCTCTATTACTGATTGAAATTGATATGCTTCCCATGTTCTGTTATGATAACATGCTTTACTTGTTGCAATTTCGTAGGACCCAATAAATAAATGTGCTATATGCCTAAATCCGTATCTAGTATTTTCAGCTTCACAAACTATACTAATTTGTCGGTCTAATTTAAACAATTTCATTTTTTATTTCCCCATATTTTGTTATTTGGTGAGTCCGTTTTGTTTTGGGAAATCCATAAGTGTTAACAATCTTACAGACGGTGAGTCACGGACTCTAACCCTATCTTATACTGCTAGGGGGTTTATTCCCTTTGTCATAGTTTTGTCACTACCCACCTTACTATTATATTTGTCTTCCGTTCTTTATATACTTTTCGGTCCATTTTGTTCGTTTTGTCGTTTTGTCCGTTTTGTCGTTTTGTCGTACCTGCCATTTTGTCGGAATTTGCCCATTTTGTCGGAATCTGTGAATCTGTCATTCTGCCATTGTAGCATTTCGACATTCTATCAATATAGCATTTTTATATTTTAGCATAATATACTTTTTGACATTTTTACATTTTGACATTTTACTTTTTTGTATATACTCCCATCCATGTATAAGGTTTATTATTATCGGGATTATTCTTTTTTATTGTTTTATGATATTTATAGAATAAATATATTAAAGTTCCAATAGCTATTATTAAAGCCTGGATAAATAAACCCAAGCCCAAACAATCGTTATTAGAGCCCCCAACTAATTTATTATTAAATTCTTTTCTATCTTTTGAATATCGACCCATTTTTATTCGTCTCCAATTTTAAATTAATTTAAACCTCTTTAATTATAACTAATAATATTATATCTATCTTTATTAGTTTTTAATCCAGAGCTCTTTAAATCGCCTCCATAAAGCTTTTTAAAGTTGTTTGATTAAAGTATTGTTTAAGATAATAGCTGAAATCTTTAAATTCTTTATGTACTGAGTTATTTAATTCATTTTTTGCATAAGACCATAAGCAAGCTTGAACTTCGTATGTTTTAAGCCCCAGGTCTAGAGCTATTTTATTAATTATAGTATTAATATGTATTATATCATTTTTAGTG